>JAURJV010000101.1 GCA_030832065.1 Rhodoluna sp.
CTGCCAGATGGGCAGGCTCTAGTTGATGAACGCGACAGCGGAAACATCTTGCAGATTGATAAAGACTACAAAGTTACGCACGTCGCTTTCACCAGCACCAAGCCACCGTGTGAGAAGTTCTGTGAAGGCGGGACACTCGGCATGGCTTACGCGGCCGATCGTTTCGCTAATCAGCTCTCGCTGTTTGTTTTTCTAACCACCAACAGCGATAACCGTATTCTGAAATACGATTTGGATAAAGTTGGAAACAACTGGAGCTTGAGTAATCAGCGAGTTTTACTTAAAGGAATTGACCGCTCCGGGCTTTCCACCACACACAACGGTGGGCGACTAGCAATCGGTCCAGATGGAAAACTTTGGGTAAGCTTAGGCGATGCCGGTATGCGTGGTGTAACCTCACAAAACTGGGATCGGCTAGGTGGATCTATTCTGCGAGTTAACCTAGATGGTTCAGTGCCGGAAGATAACCCAAGACCTAACTCTTATGTTTGGGCCAAAGGCCTCAGAGATACCCAAGGTATGGCTTGGGATAGTTACGGAAATATGTGGACTACGGAATTCGGTCAAGACACCTGGGATGAATTAAACCTTATGGAAAAAGGTAAAAACTACGGTTGGCCGATAGCCGAGGGATTGTATAAGTTCCGAGAGACCCCACTGCCAGAAGGTAACCCAGGATCAGATGGCCAGGGCACAGCCCAGAACCCTGCTCCGTCACCGAGCATTCCCGTGCTTCCATCAGATAAAGAGTTGATGAGTGACTCTAGGTATACCAATCCAGTACTGAGCTGGCACCCAGAAGATGCTGCCTGCAGTGGCATCTCCTATATAAAGGGAACACTGATCTCCGCTTGCCTTCGAGGCGGCAGACTCTGGGTTATCCCAGTGATTGGCGATAAGAAGCTGGGCAAACCGCAGGCCTATTACACCGGTCAGTTCGGGCGTCTGCGTAAGGCCACTCTAGCTCCAGATGGTTCACTTTGGATTCTCACCAGCAACAAGGATGGCCGCGGTGGCTGGTCAAGTGGTGGCGGTAATCCGCTGGATGATCGAATTATTAGAGTAAAGCTAAAAGAAGTTACCTACTAGAAATTAGTTAGTGCTGCTTCGATGGTATCGAGAGCAAAAACTCTGCTATGACCCATCCCAGGATAAATCTTCAATTCTGAACCAGGAATATTCTCGTGCAACCAAACGCTGCAGGACATGTCAACATTTACGTCCTTGTCACCGGTTATCAGCATTAGAGGTTTAGTTATAGCTGTCACATCAAAGCCGTAAGGCACAACTATAGATCGTTCATCAAGCATCCAGCCATCAATTCCCGATTCAAAGGCTAGGCCTTGCTGAGCAAAGCGGAACTGCGCGTCGGGGGACTCGAGCCACTTCCTAGTGTCTTCATCGGCGTCTTTGAAGAATGCGGACTGGTCTTGGGCTAGAAAACCCTCTCTCCAGTTTTCAAACATTGTCCTTAGCTCTGGTTTCATTTCCCGAAGCTCTGGCATCATGGCTGTGTCCTCTTCGGGAGCATTCGCGAACGGATCAAAGCCAGGCGCATCAACCGGAGCAAGGGTTGCAAAGGCTATACCGGCCAGACAGTTATCAGCCAAAGCCAAGTCAGCTAATGCTCTTGGGCCGCCACCAGAGTAACCAATGGTCTTAAATTCTTTGAAACCTAAGTAGTCAACTACCGCCTTGGTTACCTCAACATCGTCAGAGACAGGTCTTGGCCCAACAACAGTTGACTTTTGATATCCCTGTCGAACTGGGGCGGCTACCGAATAGCCAAAGGCGCTAAAGACCTCGAGCATCTGAGGCGACATTGGTCTAGGTGCTGGAATTCCATGGTGCCAAACAATTAGTTTGTCTCCGCCACGGTGAAAGTAAGTTTGATTAACAACCCCAGGGGCCGTCTCGATTAGAAGAATCTCCATTACTTTAGGTTAGTCCCAAGATAGTGGCTAATGCTGCAGGAATTATTTTTTACCTCGGAAGATTAGTGCGATCCCCGCAGTAACAACCACCAAGCTGATTATGGCTGCAGTCAAAATAATTCCGTTGAAGCTACTGACATCGCTGAAGCTCTTGAGCGAACCTAGGCCAATCATCAGGCCGATAGGGAAGATAAAACAACCACTGCAGGAAGTAAGCCAACCTAAGGCGCTAGTGTTGTTTGGCAACGGCTGGTTGCCCTCTGCTGCGGCACTGGGATTGGGAGCACCACAGCCATCACACACCCGCTGTTTATCTGGGTATTCGTTCTTACACTTCTTACAAATCACTTACTTACTACCTAAACTATGTCCCCTAAGAGCCTTGCCTTCAGGAGGATACCCTAAAGTGACGTTAGCAGAGTGCTTGCACAGCTACTCAGTGCTAGCCGCTGGCTATTTGTTCTTTCTGTTCTCTTGCCGGGACCACACAATCAGGCCAACAATAGCGATCAAACCGAAAACTCCAGCGATTAAGATTCCTTCAACTTGAACTTCTAAAGATTTCCAAGTGTCATTTACCGCACTGACCGTCAATTGAGTTCCTATGAAGGTTACTATCGCACCTACACAGCCAACCCCAGTAACATATTTGCCTGAACTTGACTGTTGCGTAGTTCCTGCTTCCTTATTGGCTTCTGCTAATACAACCGCTTCTTGAACAGCACCGCATATATCGCAATTTCTTGCATCTTTTTCAATTGGGCTTTGACATTTTTCGCATATCATTCTTTTCTCCTTATTTTATCTATTACTGAAATTAGGTAACCTAAAAACACAAATGGCAAGAAGATGTAGAAACAACTTGCCGCAACTACAACCATGGCAATTGAGATTGGATACCCATTTGCGTTACCCATGACGTTTAGAGTGAACTCAACAAACGCCACAACTGAAGCAAGCAAAAATAAACTCAGCGCAAACAGAGCTATTGCTCTTGCGATTACCTGAGGTAAATTGTTCCGATATCGTTGATACCCGCAACCTTCGCAGAATTGATCTTCTTCAATTGTCTTCTCTCCACAATTTCTGCAATGAGAAGGAGTGAGCCCGATCAATCTCCTAAACCGTTCCTTGGAGCCCACCTTAGACTTGGGGTCCCTCAGTTTGAAGTGTCGAACGGTGATGATTACCAGAACCGATACAGAGGCAACCAGGAGTGTTCCGAAGATCAAATTCTGGATGAAGTTGATTGCTCCGATGGTGAGGCTAGAAGCGCTAGTTACCAGCCCGTAGAGAGCTGCTAGTAGCAACCAGACCGGGTATCGGTAAGGTTTCTTTGATGGATTTTCAGGATTCATTTTCGCTAACCAGCCAATCTAATTAAAGATCAATTACCTATCTTGCTCTTTTTGGCTTGGTTTATTGCCGATTGAATCCCACCTACTGCAAGCCATAGTGCTCCCGTAGCGATAAGTATCACACCAAAAGATATTCCAATGAATGAATAGAAGCTATCTGAGCCAGCGTTGTTTGTTCGGGGAGTCCAAGCCGACCTTGTTACAAGAATTAGCAAACCGAGGGCGATACCTACGATACCCGAGACGCTATTGCGCTTAGCCCTAACGTAAACTGTGCCGGTAGTGGTAGAAGTATCAGTCTCCGCCGTGGTCGGGTTTAGCACTGTGCGTGAAGTTTGTTTTTTGACACCTTTAGTTGCGAATTCTCTAAGCACTCGGAAGAGTACTAGTGCAATTAGAGCGATAACCCACGCGTTGGATAAGCCGAGAGTTGAGGAAACCAAGATCAGAGCGACTGCAACTGCACCGATAACATAGCCAGCTGCTGGTCTAGAGATCCAATTCAAGATATTGGCTATGGTGGGGTTGATTTTTCTAGCTGAATCTGCGGAAGTCCCACATTTAGAGCAGAACGGATAACCAGATTCGAGTTTGGCTGAACACGTTGAACAATTCATAAATCCCCCTAGAAACGCTCTACTTTTCACAATACACCCCAGTTTTACTGGGCTAAGGGCAGGAAGGGGTAGGTATATCATTGTGTTATACAGAGGAGTTCCCTATGACTCACCAGCAATTCATAAAAGACCTCAGACCAGATCGTAACCTGGGGCTTGAGCTGGTAAGGGCAACCGAGGCAGCAGCCATCAGCGCGAGAAGCTTTATCGGTCGTGGGGATAAGAATGAAGCCGACGGGGCCGCCGTAGATGCGATGCGCCGTTTTCTAGCAACCGTTGACATGCGCGGAGTAGTTGTAATCGGTGAGGGAGAGAAAGACAATGCCCCAATGCTATTCAATGGTGAAGAGGTGGGCAGTGGGGTTGGCCCACTTTGTGATATCGCCGTAGATCCCATAGATGGAACCAGTTTGGCTGCAGCCGGAAGGCAGAATGCGCTGAGTGTTATCGCGGTAACGGATCGTGGAGCTATGCTCGATGCTTCATCGGTCTTCTACATGAACAAACTGGTCGCTGGTAAAGAGGCAGTCGGGGTTCTCGATATTCGTTTGCCGATTGGCGAAAACATTAGATTGCTAGCCAAAGCGCTTGGTAAGCCGGTCGGTGAAATAGTGGTTGCTACCTTAGATAGACCCCGACACACAGAGCTCATTGATCAGATCAGAGCAGCTGGAGCAAGCACCCGATTACTTCTTGACGGTGATGTTGCCGGAGGTATTCAGGCTGCTATGGAAGGCAACCGAATCGATATGTGTGTCGGTATCGGTGGTTCACCGGAAGGTATTGCAACAACCTGTGCGATTAAAGCTCTAGGTGGTTTCATCCAGGGCATTCTTCACCCTAAGTCTGACGAAGAAGCTGAGAATGCCCTCAGCAATGGATTAAAACTTGACTACGTTTATGAGGCTGACGAGCTGGTCAAGAGTAACAACACGCTGTTTGTTGCCACCGGAATTACCGATGGAAGTTTGCTCAACGGGGTTAGACGCAGAGGTAAGGTTATTGAAACCGACAGCATCATTCTTAGAAGTGCTAGCGGAACAGTTCGAAGAATCAAATCTGAATACCAACAAGAGAATATGGATAAATGAATCACAGGGCAGAAACTGTAGTAGCGCTGGCTGCTAAGACTAAAGATTTTGTTGAACTGGCAGAGGTAACCAGGGGAGGCTTAGTCGAGTCATGGCATCGCGGTATCGCAGTTGTCACTGACCCCGAAGGTAAAGTTTTAGCCCATAAAGGTAACTCAAAGCGCTTGATCTATCCAAGATCTGCCATCAAACCGCTGCAGAGCATTGCCATGCGCAGAGCTGGCTTAGCGCTAAGCGGCGAGGAGTTAGCGATGACCTCAGCCTCACATCGTTCAACTCCAGCTCACATAGCTATGGTTCAGAGCATTCTTGCCAAAGCTGGTCTAACCGAAACAGATCTCAAATGCCCTGATGGAATCCAATTCAACTGTTCTGGTAAGCATGCCGGATTTCTAAGTGCTTCGGTAGCAAGCGGCTGGAGCACCGCAGATTACCTCTCGATTGACCACCCAATGCAGAAGTTAGTGATAGATGTTTTAGAGGAGTGCTCTGGAGAGAAGATCCTCCACAGCACCGTTGATGGTTGTGGGGCACCGCTGCACGCCATGACGGTTGAGGGGATAGCCAAAGCTATAGGTAAGGTAGCCACAGCGGACCCAGATCTCTTTGATGCCTTGGTGGCTAATGGCTGGGTAATCTCCAATCACGGGGTTCCCGACGCGCTTTTGCTGGATCACGGTTTCATTGCCAAGAATGGAGCTGAGGGAGTCTTTGTGGTTGGCACCAAGTCTGGCTATGGAATCTGCATCAAGTTAGCTGACGGTAATTTACGAGCAGCTCCGCTTATTGCCATCAAACTAATGCTGGAACACGGCCTTCTCAGCGACCTGGAGTATCAGGAATTGAAGCAGAAATTTGCAATTCCAAGCCTTGGTGGCGGTAAGCCCCAGGGTGAGATAGTAGCGCTTTAGCGCTTTCTTCGGCCAGTAGCCTTATCAGACTTATTGGGTTTGATTCTAAGCGCCGCAATACCGGTAGCTATGAGAGTGATCGGACCGAGGAACCAGATGATGCTCCCACTGAGTGCAGTTAGCCAGACCAAGCAACCGAGGACCAGCAGGTATAAAACCGCAAAAGGTAGTTGCTCTGCTCTTATTGCAGTCATGAAGAAAGTTTGAAAGAAAGTTAGCAGTACCAAGAATCCTGAAACCAGGAGAACCAGTGAGTATGGTCCAAGCGGAGCGTTCGGATCTGAATCCAGTGGCACCAAGGCCATGCTCATTGTGAAAAGAACTACACCTAGGGCCACTGAAGCGAGCGAGTATACAACTCCGTTGATTGTGTATAGCAACTTGGTTCCAGCCATTGTCATGAAGAAAAATACGGCAAAGACTACAAAGCCTAAAGTAAGAGACAAAAATATTTCAACCAAAAACCGACTTTTTGACCGATTTTCTAGACAAGTTGTCCTATTTACTTCTGAGCCTTAGTTTGCTCGTAAACCAGCTTTGAATAGAAACCTCGCTTAGCTAGCAGCTGACGGTGTGTTCCCTGTTCAACAATCTGACCTTTTTTGATTACGAAGATCATGTCTGCCTTCACAACAGTAGACAAACGGTGAGCAATAGCGATGGTGGTTCGTCCAGCAATCGCAGAATCTAGAGTCTCTTGAACGATTCTTTCGCTGACCGTATCCATAGCACTGGTGGCCTCATCCAGGATTACCACCGGTGGGTTCTTCAAGAGCACTCGAGCAATAGCAATTCTTTGCTTCTCTCCACCAGATAGTCGATAGCCACGTTCACCAACCATAGTGTCGTAGCCCTTCGGGAAACTCATGATGGTCTCATGAATGTTGGCGGCTTTAGCTGCAGCTTCGATCTCAGACTGTTTAGCGTTTGGTTTGGCGTAAGCGATGTTAGCTCGGATTGAGTCGTAGAACAGGTAAGTTTCCTGGTTCACGATACCGATGTTGGCAGTTAGGTCTTCATGGGTTAGGTCTTTGACATCAACGTCAGCAAAGTTAACTATTCCAGAGCTGGCATCGTAAAAGCGTGGAATCAGGTAGGCGATAGTTGTCTTACCGGAACCGGACGGTCCAACAAAAGCAACATACTGGTTTGGTTTAATCTCGAAGCTAATGTTCTTTAGTGTTGCTTCACTTTCAACATCAGTCTCAGGGTAGGAGAAAGTGACATTGTCAAACCTAATCTTGCCGAGGTTCTTCTTAGCAATCTTCTTAGGTTTTTCAGGGTTTTTGATTGCTGGCTTCAGATCTAAATACTCAAAGATACGAGCAAACAGCGCTGAAGAGGTTTGCAAGTCCAGTGCTATTTGCATTAAGCCCATCATCGGAAACATCAACCTGGCTTGAGCTGTCGTGAAGGCAACCACAGTTCCGGCAGTTAGAGCAAAGTCATTAGTCAGTAGCCAACCCGCGACTAAATAAATTACCGCTGGAATCGCAGATAGAAAAACTTGAACCAGAGTAAAAAAGCCCTGACCGCTCATAGTTTGTCTAATCTGCAGGGCTATTTGATTCTTATTCTCATCGGCATAGCGATCAACTTCCTGCTTCTGTCTGCCGAAAGATTTAGCCAGGAGAATACCGCTGACACCAAGTGCTTCTTGAGTAATTGCCGACATCTCACTCAGTGACTCTTGAGTCTTCGCAGCGATTTTTCCTCGAATTTGACCAACCCTGCGCTGCAGGTAAACCATCGCTGGAAGAAGCACCATGGCAACAATTGTCAGGGGCCAGCTAAGTAGCAACATGGCAACGGTTGCGGCTAAGACAGTGACGGTGTTACCAACCACAGTTGAAACAGTGTTACTTAGCACCCCGGCAACCCCACCGACGTCGTTTTGCAGTCTGGACTGGATGACTCCGGTCTTGGTTTTAGTAAAAAAGGCCAGCTCCATGGACTGCAGGTGAGCGAATAGTTTTACCCGAAGGCTGCCCATAACGTTGTTACCAACTCTGGTGGTTAGGAGTGTCTGGGCTATGCCGAGTAAACCATTGATGATGTAGATGCTGATCATGATCCAGACGATGGTGGTCAATAAAGCCAGGTCTGGATCTCCTGTTTCAGGGAAGAGCCCCTTGTTGAAGGCATCCTGAATCAGCAATGGGGGCACGATGCTGAGGCTGGCGCTGATCAAAATCAACCCAACAGTTAGGGTCAGTTGAGCTCGATGAGGTGCAAAAAGTGCTGCAATTCGCTTGCCCAGGTTAGGAATCTTGGGGGCAGCAGCGTTTTTAGCCCGCACGCTATCAACATCTGACCCGAATCTGCCCATAGGGCCACCATGCATACTCATGCTGTAAGCCTAGTCACCTCAGGTGATCTGCCTAAAAATCCCCTAGAAATAGGGGCTGTTCCCATTCGTTATACAAACTTGAGGGAAATTTACCTTAAAAATCAATAGTCAGTGAATAAACTCAGGGTGTCCAACAATTTAGGGGAGTTTCAATGTTGAATTCTGCATCAAATCTAAATGTCGTTCTGTTCTTTGCTCTGGGTAGCGGTATTTTCGCTCTACTCGGCTTCAAGTTCTGGATGATCAAAAGTAATCCTTTCAAGAACTTCGGTATCGGTCTGGCCATGATCGGTCTAGCTTTTCTAGGTTGGGGAGCCATCGTGGCAATGCGACCAGAGGATCTAGCGAACATGATGGCTTTGGCTATCTTGCCTTTCGTTCTTGGCTTCATCTTCCTAGTTAGAGCGGCAACGTTTAACTGGAAGAAGAGCAATCAAACGCTCATTCTGGTCATCGCGCTGGCGTTCCTAGCCCTGCTGTTTACCCTCAGAACCTGGGTTTACCCATCTGAGCCAGGCTTCAGCGAGAATGGTCTACTCTACTTCAACGCAAACAACATCGTTCTGCTGATGTATGTTCTGGCTTTCGCCGGAGCATTCATGCCAGCACTGCACGTAGTTACCTCAAGAATCACTGTTTGGCGTCAAGCCGCACTGGGTCGAATCTTCTTCAACCTAATCGTGCTTGGTGGAGTGATCTTGATGGTCAGCTTGGACGATGAAATGCAGACACTAAACAGCCTTATTCTAGGCACCGGTTTTATCGGTCTGCTAGCTAACTTCGGCTTTGGAAAGATTGAAGTCGAATCCGAGTAACTTAAAAGGAAATCACGCCCAGCTGATGTTGGGCGTGATTTTTCTTTAAGCCTAAGCAATCGCCTTTTTGACTAACGATCTAATCTTTTTCTCAACTTCGGCAGTTATAGCAGTAACAGCAAATGATGTTGCCCACATCTGACCACTATCTAAATTGGCTGAGTCTTGGAAGCCCAGTGTGCAGTAGCGAGATTTGAACTTACCGGCATCCTGAAAGAATACGATAACTTTATCGTTCTTGAAGTAAGCCTGCATCCCGTAGAAGGTCTTCGGTTGCAGAGCAGGAGCTGTATCCATAACTATCTTGTGAACCGCGGTAGCTAATTTCCGGTCGGCTGGAGCCATCGCCTTTATTTTTTCTTGAACTTCTTTAGCATGTTCAGCTGGGCCAAATTTCTTTCTTCGCTCGGCAGCTGCAGCTCTCATTGCCGCTTTTTCTTCTTTACTAAAAACATCAGCCATAAAATTTCCTCACCAGGATCCAAAACCACTAGGTCTAATAATAGCCTTAGCCAATAGCTGGCTCAGCCGAGCTTGAGCCAGCTTAGCCTCATCGATGGTAACCGATCTAAGCTCAAGGTCCATCCCCGGCTTCAAACGAGCTAGAAGATGCAGATCTGCTGCGATGACTACACCGGCAACACGATAGCCTCCGGTAGTTCCGCAGTCTGGTCCAAGTATCACCGGTTGACCTGAAGGCGGAACTTGAATACATCCAGGCATTACAGGAAAACTTGCTAGGTTAGCTGAACCTGGTTCAGTTGGGTTATCGCTTTCCAATCTGATTCCGATGCGAGTGGTTGAAAAAACTTTCCAAACACCAGAGACCGCAATCTCATGAGGACCTGGAATGTAGCGGAAGGTAAAATTATCCGCTTCAGTCTTAGCATCAATAAATGAACCAACATTTCTTTGGTCTTCAATATTTGTAATCACATTGAATTCGGTTCCAACTCGAACATGTTTTGGACCAAGCCCAGAGAGTGAGTCATTGGAAGCTGAGTTGAGTACCATATCGACCTGGAGGCCAGTAATTACAAGGTATGCAGGGCCATTGCCGGTTGGCGTAACCGATAGTTTTTGCCCATTACCAACGGAGAGTGTTTGACCACTAAAGCTCATTTTTCCATCAACTAAAACCTGGGCCGGACCGACAATCGCTAGAACAAGATCTTGATCGGTTGTAATTTCAAAAGTTCCACTGAAAATTTCAAATGCTGGAATATTCTCACCAGCAACTAGAGCACAGCAAAGTTGATACCGGTATGAGTCGAAAGCACCAGATCTAGGAACTCCTATTTCGCTAAAACCAAATCTGCCCGCATCCTGCAGCAGTGTTATCCCAGTTTGAACAATCTTTATAGTCATTAGTTGGCAACCTCGAACCTCACCAGGTCACCAATGGAAAGCAGATTCGGTTGGTCTTTATTAGTTGCATCGAATAAAGCAATGCTGCTTGTTCCAATCAGGTGCCAACCACCGGGCATCACATCCGGATAAATGCAACTCATACCGGCTGCTATTCCTACCGATCCAGCAGGGACCTGTCTTCGCGGTACGGCAAGCCGCCCAATTACTCCTAAGAGTTTTGCCGGTTCCATATCTTCAGTTGGAACAAGATAGGGAAAGCCTGGAGCAAATCCAATTAGCTTTACTTTCCAAGTGATTGCGGTGTGTGCTGAGATGAGTTGTTCAACACCTGCATCCGCTAATTCAGCAGCAACTGCTAGGTCTTCGCCGTTATATTCAACCGGAATAATAAACAGCTTTCCAGAAGCTTCATCGGCTTCTGGTTGCAAGTCTTTTAGAGCGCTCTCAACTTTCGCGACATGATCACCAGTCTCAGGAAATGTGACAATGAGACTTTCGAGTCCAGCTCTAACTTTTGCTTCTGGTAGTGCTTTGATGAGTTGCTTGAGATATTGATTCGGATCTATCTCTTCAATCAGAATCGATTGTTCTCCGTAGCGTAAAACTTTTGCCATTAGAAAGCCTTTACGCTGACGCCTAAGTTATCCAGAAGTGCTTTGACCGCACCAGCTGTTTGAGCCGCACCTGGGGTATCGGCGTGAACGCAGAGAGTTTGGATTTCAAGTGGGAGTGCTGAACCGTCAAATGCAGTGACATACCCATCAGTGACTAATTGTTTGACTTGATTGATTGCCGACTCGTGATCTAGCACAGAGCCAACCTGGCTTCTTGGAACTAAAGTTCCGTCAGCCATATAAGCGCGGTCGAGGAAACCTTCAGCAACAAAAGTCACTCCCTGTTCAACACACAGTCGGTTCAGTGTGCTGTTGGGTAAGCCAAGGACTGTTGTTCCGGCAGCGGATAGCGAAACCGCATCGATTATTGCTTGGGCGATATCCTCGTAAACCATGGCGTCGTTGTATAGGGCACCGTGAGCCTTAACGTGGGAGAGGCTTTGCCCTCGGCTGGCAAGTTCATCAGCCAAAACAGTTATTTGCATAGCAATTACTTCAACTAAGTTATCCAGCTGCCCGCGCATCGAGAGGCGTCCGAAGTTAGCTCTATCGGGGTATGCGGGGTGAGCACCAATCTGGACGCCTGATTTGATCGCAGCAACTATGGTGTCCTGCAGCAATTGGCCACCACCGGCATGGCCCCCACAGGCAACATTTGCGGAGGTAATCAGAGGTAAGAGCCCCAGGTAGTCGCCCTCGGTCTCACCAAGGTCGGCGTTTAAGTCGATTGTTGTGTAAGGCAACTTGTCTCTTTCCAAGCCAAGACTAGAGCAATAGGAGCACCCGAGGTCAAGGGTGGGGCTAGATAAACTGACAGCATGTTTGAGATAGTTCCAGTAACCAGAGCCGACTATGAAAAGTGGTTGGTGCTCTGGCAGGGCTATTTGGATTTTTATGAGGCCAGCCTCACTGGAGCGGTAACTGCCACAAGTTTTGACCGGATCATCGCAGGGGAGATTCACGGTGCGGTAGCTAAGGATGATCAGGGCAACTGCCTAGGTTTAGTCCACTGGCTTACCCACAATTCAACCTGGTCGCAAGCCGAGGTGTGCTACTTGGAAGACCTATTTGTTTGTGATGGCGCTCGGGGTCAGGGCTTGGGTGAAGCTTTGATTGAGCACGTCAAGACTTGGGCTAAATCAAACAATCTCAACAAGGTCTATTGGTTGACCGCCGAGACGAACTCCAGAGCCAGGGCCCTCTATGACCAGGTTGCCGAGCGGACCGGCTTCATTCACTATGAGATCTCAATCAAATAGACGCTGTTAGAATTCGAGCAAATGATGGATAAATTACAGAAACTGCTTGCCAAGCTGCCTCACCCGGTTCGCTGGGTGCTGACTGTTTTTCTGGGCATCATACTTCTCGTGCTTGGACTAATCATGATGGTCACCCCAGGTCCAGGGCTACTGTTTATCTTCTTCGGTCTCTCCATTCTTGCTTTTGAGATTGAGTGGGCTAGAGAACTAAATAAGCAGGGCGTGCAGGGACTAGAAAAATTGGTAAATGCCATAAAGTCTTGGTTCAAACCTAAAAAGAATAAATAACCTTCTCACGGTGTCCTGATGCCAGTTAACACGAAGAGCAGTATTTATTTCTCTGTTACCAAAACACTTTACAAATTTCTCTCACTAATCGGTGACCCGCTGGGTAAATTTAATGCTTCACCCGACATGGAAACTTTTGCCAAAAAGAGCAAACCGACCAGAGTCCAGAAAAGTATCACCGGAATATTAATCTCGGCTGATCATCAGGTTTGCAGTGAAGTGATGAAATCACCCAACTGGTTATCCAGACCTCTAGCCGAACGATTATATGTCTCAGCAAATACTTATGAACCAGAATCCATACACCCATTTCTTGAATCGATAATTTCACTGGATGGTCCTGACCATAAGCGAATAAAGAAACTTATGCAGGTGGCGTTTAGTAAAAGTGTTTTAGAGAGCTGGGAAGAATCATCTAGAGCAGAGGCCAAGAAGTTACTACAGAACATTGAGAGCAAAACCGAATTTGATTTTGTTACCGAGATAGCTAACCCACTCCCGCTAGCCATCATCAGTGAAATTATCGGTGTCCC
>JAURJV010000102.1 GCA_030832065.1 Rhodoluna sp.
CGCTGTTTCTAATCCAAAGGCTCAGAGACGAGGCACATCGATTTGCCATTACTGCCCAAAGGAAGCAGCGAAAGTCCGCTATAGCAACCGAATTGGGGGCTATCGAGGGGTTAGGCGAGAAACGGGTAAACGCCCTACTGAAGCGATTTGGCTCAGCAAAAAGGCTCAAAATGGCCTCTGTGGAGGAGATCAGCGAGGTGGCGGGAATCGGTCCAGCTCTGGCACAGACCATCGTTTCGAGGCTTACAGAGGAATCCTAAATATTGCAGTTCGGGCGTGTCGCGAAAGGCTAGAGTTATCTAGAGAGATTGAGGCTGAAGCTGTGAATCAAGACAAGAGCTACGAACTGCTGGTAGTTACCGGCATGTCGGGGGCTGGTCGTTCGACAGTTGGTAAAGCCCTAGAAGACATGGATTGGTTCGTCGTAGATAACCTGCCACCCCAATTGATTAGGCCAATGGCTGAGCTCTTTTCCCACTCGGACAGGGAATTACCTTCACTGGCTGTTGTGATTGATGCCCGAGGTGGTGAACTCTTCCAAGACCTTAGCGAACACATCGACATGCTCAGAAACAGCAACATCAACGTTCAAGTCCTGTTCCTTGAAGCCAACGATGCAACCCTCGTTAAAAGATACGAGCAGGTAAGAAGGCCCCATCCGCTACAAGGCGATGGAACAATTACTGATGGCATTCATGCCGAGCGCCAGCGGTTACTTCCGCTGCGGGCTCAGGCCGATTACATCATCGATAGCAGCGATCTGAATGTTCACCAACTTGCCGGAAAGATTTCTGAAAGCTTTGCAACCGGATCATCTAGACGGCTCAATCTCTTGATCCAGAGCTTCGGGTTCAAATACGGTGCGCCTAGTGACGCTGATCTAATTGCTGACATGAGGTTCCTACCAAACCCATTCTGGGAAGAAGAGCTCAGACCCTTTACAGGTGAAGACTCAAGAGTCTCTGACTATGTGCTAAATCAGCCAGGGGCAGAAGAGTTCATCTCGAATTATGTAGCTGCGCTCAGACCGGTAATCGAGGGCTACCTGAAAGAAAATAGACGTCACGCAGCAATCGCTATTGGTTGCACCGGAGGTAAGCACAGATCAGTTGCAACTGCGATAGAGATTGCCAAGCGTCTTAATGCGATTGAAGATGTTGACGTTCGGGTTAAACACAGAGATTTAGGAAAAGAGTAGACATGGCACTAACCGCGGAATTGAAAGACGAGCTGGCTAGGGTAGAGATCTCTAAGAGTTCAGTCAGGGCAGCAGAGCTTTCAACTATTTTGCGCTTCTGTGGCGGTTTGCATTTGGTCGGTGCCAAGATTGTCATCGAAATAGAAGTAGATACAGCTCAGATTGCTAGACGAGTTCGCAAGGACTTAGCCGACGTTTTTGGAGTGGATTCAGAGCTGGCAATGATTTCGGCCAGCGGGATCAGAAAATCAACCAAGTATCAAATCCGAGTCACTGAAAACGCTGACATTTTGGCCAAGCAGGTTGGACTTATTGACAGTCGCAACCGACCGGTCAGAGGTTTACCAGCTGCCTTAGTTTCCGGAAGCCGTGAAGAGTCTGAAGCTGTTTGGCGTGGGGCTATCCTTGCCCACGGTTCACTCACCGACCCTGGACGCTCAGCCACACTGGAGATCACTGCCCCGGGCAACGAGTCAGCCATGGCCCTTGTCGGCATTGCCAGACGTTTTGATGTTGGCGCGAAAGTTAGGGAAGCCCGAGGTGTTTTCCGGGTAGTTGTCCGTGAACGCGACGCGATCGTAAATATTCTCAAGCACGTTGGAGCACACTCCATAGTCTTGAAATACATCGAACTGCAGGTTCGCCGTGAAGTTCGAGGAAACACAAATCGCTTAGCCAATTTTGATAACGCCAATTTGGTCAGGTCTGCTCAGGCTGCGGTCGCTGCTGGAGTTAGAGTTAGAAGAGCGATGGAGATTCTTGGCGACGAGGTCCCAGAGCATCTGAAGGTAGCCGGTGAACTCAGACTCAAGCATCGAGATGCGAGTTTGGATGATCTGGGAAGGTTAGCTGACCCGCCACTTACCAAAGATGCGATAGCTGGAAGAATCCGACGGCTTTTGGCTTTGGCTGACAAAGTTGCAGCCGAAAAGGGCATTGCAGGAACTGAAATTCAGGATTAGGAAAAAGGAGCAAGAAAATGACTAAGTACGTATTGCCGGAACTAAGTTACGACTACGGAGCGCTAGAGCCAAACATCTCTGGTCGCATTATGGAACTTCACCACGATAAGCATCACTTGGCTTACGTCAATGGAGCCAACTCAGCGCTTGATGCGCTAGCTGATGCAAGAGATAAGAACGACCTGACCATGGTGAACAAGTTCCAAAAGGACTTGGCCTTCAACCTAGCCGGTCACGTCAACCACACAGTCTTCTGGAAGAACATGTCACCAGAAGGTGGCGATAAGCCAGTTGGCGAGTTGGCGGCCGCCATTGATGAGTTCTTTGGCTCTTTCGATGCTTTTCGAGCCCACTTCACAGCCAGTGCTCTTGGGATCCAGGGTTCAGGTTGGTCAATCTTGGTTTGGGACATCCTGGGTCAAAAGCTGATTATTGAGCAGCTTTACGACCACCAGGGAAACCTTGCAGTCGGCTCAATCCCGCTGTTGATGTTGGACATGTGGGAGCACGCCTTCTACCTGGACTACCAGAATGTGAAACCAGAGTATGTGAAGGCATTCTGGAACATCGTCAACTGGGCTGATGTTCAGGCTCGCTTCGACGAGGCTAGCAAGAACACCGCGACCCTTCTGCTACCCTAAAAGAAGATTTACCACCCAACGAAGAGTGGCTAAAACCCCCATAAAAACCCACAAAATGCCCTTCTGGGCCTGAACCTGACTGGAGTCAAATAGATGACCACACGCGTTGGAATCAATGGTTTTGGACGCATTGGCCGAAACTTCCTTAGAGCTGAAATAGCTAAGGGAACCGACCTTGAAATCGTTGCAGTAAACGATCTAAGTGACCCTAAGGGCTTAGCTCATTTGCTGAAGTATGACTCCGTAACTGGGCGCTTAGATCGAGAGGTTACCGTTGATGGTCAAAACATTATTGTTGACGGCGTTGTAATTAAGGTTTTAGCCGAACGAGACCCAGCTGCTCTTGCCTGGGGAGATCTCGGAGTCGACATAGTTATCGAGTCAACTGGCCGCTTCACCGATGCGAAAGATGCAATTAAGCACATCGAGGCTGGCGCTAAGAAGGTAATCATCTCTGCACCAGCGACCGGGGAAGACGCAACGTTCGTGATCGGTGTGAATGAGGATCTGTATGACTCAGCAAACCACCACATCATTTCAAACGCATCATGCACCACAAACTGTCTGGCACCTCTAGCTAAGGTCTTCAATGACACCTTCGGTATTGTCAATGGCTTGATGACCACAGTTCACGCATACACAGCTGACCAAAATCTTCAAGACGGACCACACAGCGATCTTCGCCGAGCCCGCGCAGCTGGCATTAACATCGTTCCCTCAACTACAGGAGCAGCTAAGGCAATCGGCCTGGTACTGCCTGAACTGAAGGGAAAGCTTGATGGTTTTGCCCTCCGTGTTCCAGTTCCAACTGGCTCGATTACCGATCTCACACTGGTTTCAGCGAAAGAAGTCACCGTTGAAGAGATCAAGGCTGCTTATAGGACAGCAGCGGCCTCTGGAAGACTAAAAGGCATCTTGAAATACACCGAAGATGAAATAGTTTCCAGCGACATTGTTACTGACCCACACTCATCAATCTTTGATGCCGGGCTTGTCCGAGTCATTGGTGGCACCACCGTGAAAATCTCATCTTGGTATGACAACGAGTGGGGATACTCAAACCGGTTGGTTGACCTCACCGAATTGGTAGCCGCAAGACTCTAAGTCAATGCGAACACTCAACGATTTACCTGACCTTAGAGGCAAGAGAGTTATCTTGCGCTGTGATCTGAACGTCCCAATTGAGGATGGCGAGATTTCGGATGATGGTCGAATCAGGGCTTCGCTACCAACCATCAACTACTTAACTGAGCGTGGAGCAAAGGTAATTATCATCAGCCACCTCGGTAGGCCAGATGGAAAACCTGAGGCTAAGTACTCACTCGAGCCAGTAGCTAGAAGACTGAGCCAACTTCTGGGCAACTCCGTTGAGTTTGTTCCAGAAACAGTAGGCGACAAGGCCAACAAATCAGTATCCATGCTTGACGAGGGAAATATTCTGGTCCTGGAGAACTTAAGGTTCAACCCAGGCGAAACTGCCAAGGACAGCGAAGCTAGGGAACTTTTTGCGGGAAAACTGGCCGAGTTGGGGGACTATTTCGTTAGCGACGGTTTTGGTGTCGTGCACCGTAAACAAGCCAGTGTTTATGAACTAGCCAAAAAGCTTCCAGCTGCTGCTGGACTCCTAATTGAGGCAGAACTGAAAGTTCTAAGAAGACTAGTAAACGATCCGGAAAGACCATATGTAGTTGTTCTAGGTGGATCTAAGGTTTCAGACAAACTTGGTGTAATTGAACACCTGCTTCCAAAAGTTGATTCAATTCTGATCGGTGGTGGCATGCTCTTCACATTCCTAGCCGCACTAGGACATAAAGTTGGAGCCAGTCTTCTAGAACAAGACCAAATAGAGACTGTCACAGGATACCTAGCTAAGGCTAAAGAGCTGGGTGTTGAAATCGTTTTGCCTGTGGATATAGTGATGGCGGCTAAGTTCGATGCCGCATCCGAAATAGCAATAGCTAAAGCAAATGCACTCGAAGAAACAGAGTTTGGTTCCACTGGGCTTGGCTTAGACATTGGTCCAGAAAGTGCAGCTTTGTTTGCCTCGATCATCGAGAAAGCTAGAACAGTTTTCTGGAACGGACCTATGGGAGTCTTCGAAATGGCTAAGTTTGCTGAAGGGACTAGGGTAGTTGCGAATGCACTTACTAAAGTTTCAGGTCTATCAGTAGTTGGTGGAGGCGATTCAGCAGCAGCGGTAAGGCAACTTGATTTCAAAGACGACCAATTTGGCCACATTTCAACCGGAGGTGGAGCCAGTCTTGAATATCTTGAGGGCAAAGAAATGCCAGGATTAGAGGTTTTGCAATGACCACAGAAAGAGTTCCATTCATCGCAGGTAACTGGAAGATGAACCTAGATCACCAGCAGGCAATTGCTCTGGTGCAAAAGCTTGCTTGGACGCTGAGGGATGCAAACCACGACTACAGCAAAACCGAG
Organism: Rhodoluna sp.; assembly: GCA_030832065.1. Classification (GTDB taxonomy): domain Bacteria; phylum Actinomycetota; class Actinomycetes; order Actinomycetales; family Microbacteriaceae; genus Rhodoluna. The sequence continues at coordinate 5,241 of JAURJV010000102.1, forward strand.
GTTGCAGTCTTCCCTCCATTTACTGACCTAAGGACTGTTCAGACACTTATTGATGCTGAGAAGTTTGAACTTACTCTTGGTGCTCAAGACCTTTCGCAGCATGATTCTGGGGCATATACCGGTGATGTTTCCGGAGCCTTCTTGAGAAAACTTGAAGTCAAATACGTAATCATCGGTCACAGCGAACGTCGGATGTATCACGCCGAGAATGATGAACTAATACAGGCGAAGGTTGCAGCTGCGTTCAGACACGATCTAGTTCCGGTTATCTGCGTTGGCGAAACTCTCGAAGAGCTTGAAGAGCAGGGTCAGAGTTTCATACCAGTGCAGCAGATCAAAGCGGCATTGGCCAACCACAGCCAGGTAGGGGAGTTCATCGTTGCTTACGAGCCAGTTTGGGCAATTGGAACAGGTCAGGTGGCAACACCAGAGCAAGCCGCGGAGGTCGCTGTGGCTATTAGAACTGCTATAGCGCAGACGCTAACCCCTGAAATTGCCGAAAAAACAAGGATCCTCTATGGGGGATCAGTTAAGGCAGCAAATGTCGCTGGATTCCTAAAAAGTCCTGAAGTTGACGGTGTTCTAGTTGGCGGAGCGAGCCTTCAGGTCGAGGAGTTCTCTGGGATTGCTCGCTTCTTGAAGCACCTCGCCTTATAATTTGATAGTTGACTAAAAGTCGACCGTTTTTGATAGAAAGAAACCAAAATGACCGGACTTTTGATTGCCCTTCGAATCCTGCTGGGTGTTACTAGCCTCCTGCTTACCCTGCTTATCCTTCTCCACAAGGGTCGCGGTGGTGGCTTGAGCGACATGTTCGGTGGCGGTATCTCAAACACAATGACTTCATCTGGTGTTGCTGAACGCAACCTCAACCGAATCACCGTGATTCTTGGTCTAGTTTGGATCATCACTATCGTCATCCTAGGTCTGGCTTCAACTTACGGTTGGGCATAATGGCTGGCAACACATCAGCTATTCGCGGTTCCAGAGTTGGTTCAGGTCCGACCGGGGAAATCGACAACGGTTATAAAGCCGAACGCATTCAAAAGACCTACTATTGCTTCAACAAGCACTCATTTTCTCCTTCATTCGCAGCCTCTGTCGAACCTGAAGAGATTCCAACCGAGCTTGACTGCCCTCACTGTGGTCTACCCGCTGGCCTCGACAAGGACAACCCACCCGTAGTTGCCAAGCACGAGCCATACAAAACACATTTGGCCTATGTAAAAGAACGCCGAACAGAAGAGGAAGCCAAAGCCCTCCTAGAAGAGGCAGTTGCAGCCGTTCGAGAGCGACGTGAGCGCTTGTTGGCAGATGCCAGAGCCGAAGTGAAGAAGACCACCAAGAACTCAAAGAAGTAGTTCTAACAACTCCAGAATGCTGCTCCAGCAGCCTCGTCAATAAACCAAACAGTTTGAATGACCGCCTCAACTTGAGCCGCCGGTAGATCGCAGTTCTCGTCTCGATGGATTCGTTCAACGACTTCAGCCTTATCGATACCACTTACGACAAACACAATTTGGCCAGAGCTATTTATCAAATTCATTGACATCGATAATCTCAACGGTGGTGGTTTAGGGGAGTTAGTTTCTGCCACAATCTGCCCGCTGTGTTTTCTTCCGGGAAAGAGTGAGGCGACATGTCCATCCGGACCCATGCCCAAAATCATCAGATCCATCGCTGGGCTAACATCACC
>JAURJV010000103.1 GCA_030832065.1 Rhodoluna sp.
CAGTGCTCGTTCTGCTCCAGCAAGTAGGGCATCGGTGATCTCGTTGTGCCAGCTGGTAACCAGAATGGTTACAGCCAATCCTGATGAGTCGATGTTTATCTTTGGTGCTGACCCGGCCATTAGTTCTCCATCTTTGCAACGATTTCAGGAAGTAGGTGACCCATCTTGGATCGCTTGGCTTCTAGGTAACCCAAGTTTTGGATAGCTTCACCAACGATTACTGGAACATAAGAGTTCACTGGGATGCCTGCTTCTTTCAGGAAGTTAGCTTTAGCCGGGTTATTGGTCATCAGTCTTACTGACTTAACACCAAGCTCCTGCAGGATTGAAACAGCTGCACCATACTCACGCATCTCTGAAGGTAAACCCAGAGCTTCGTTAGCTTCAACGGTGTCTAGACCCTGCTCCTGAAGAGCATATGCCTTCAGCTTGTTCAGCAGACCAATACCGCGACCTTCCTGACCACGCAGGTAGATAACAATGCCACCCTTAGAGTCGGCATCGATCATGTCTAGGGCATAGCTAAGCTGCGGACCACATTCACACTTCAATGATCCGAACGCTTCACCAGTAATACATTCAGAGTGCATGCGAACCAAAACGTCTTCACCGGTTGGTCTGCCCTTGATAATGGCAACGTGCTCGGCACCGGTCTTGATGTCGTAGTAACCTCGTAGTCGGAAGTTACCGTGAATGGTTGGCACGTTGGCTTCCGCTTCAAAGCGAATACGGTTGGTCGGATTGATGACGTGGTCAATCTTGTGTCGGGAGAGGTGATCGACCAGCTGCTCAATTGTGATGACTGGGATGTTCTCGCGCTCACCGGTCTGCATCAACTCAGGCAGTCGCATCATTGAGCCATCGGCCGAGAGCATCTCACCGATAATGGCCACAGGCATAAGTCCAGCAAGTTTTAATAGATCAACCGCAGCTTCGGTGTGACCACGTCTACCGTGTACCCCGCTCGGGTGAGCACGAAGCGGCAGGATATGTCCCGGTCTGATAAACGATTGTGGACCAGAAATCTCACTGGCAAGTGTTCTCGCGGTTAACGCACGGTCGTGAGCGGAAATACCTGTGCTCTGACGGTTAATCGCATCAACAGTTACCGTGTAGTTGGTGGCGTGGGGATCTTCGTTAATGTTGGTCATCAATGGCAGTTCAAGCTCATTAGCTCTTGCCTCATCCATCGGAGCACACAAGAACCCGGTGGTGTGTTTAACCATCCAGGCAATAAGTTCAGGGGTGGCGAACTCGGCGGCGATGATGGCGTCCCCCTCGTTTTCACGGTTCTCATCGTCGGCAACAAAGATAGCCTTGCCGGCTTTTAGGGCTTCTAGAGCCTGTTCGATTGTTGCTAGTGCCATTAGTTATTTCTCATCTCTATTAATCGTTCAATGTGTTTAGCCATGACATCGACCTCAACATTGACCTTGTCACCTGGGGATTTGTAACCCAAGGTGGTAAGTCTCAGTGTTTCTGGAATTAGGGAAAGACCAACAAAGTCTTCACCTAACTCGTTTACGGTAAGGGAGATACCGTCAAGGGTTATTGAACCCTTTAGAACTACATACTTCATTAGCTCTTTAGGAACCTGGATTCTCACCCAGTCCCAGTTGTCACTTTTCTCTCTGGAGATAAAGTGACCAACTCCATCTACGTGACCTTGAACATGGTGACCACCAAAGCGGGTCTGCATGGTCATGGCACGTTCAAGGTTGATTGGATCGCCAACCTTGACTCCGTCAAGGCTGGTAAGTCTCAGGGTTTCCTTCATGACATCGGCTGTGAAGGTGCCATTCTCAATTTCAATAGCGGTAAGGCAAACACCTGAGCAGCTGATTGAGTCACCTCGTTTGATATCTGAGGTAACTAGGGGACCGGAGATAGTAAGCCTTAGAGCATCTGGCTGCTCTTCGATGGCAACTACTTTGCCCAGTTCTTCAATAATTCCGGTAAACATTAGTTAGCCTTCCTAGGTATTGCTCTAATAAAGATGTCTTTGCCTAACTGAGTGACCTCAGTGAAATCAAGCTGTTTAGCATCAGCCATAGTTGAGATTCCAATTTCCTCAACAGCGACGTTGCTTCCGCCAACTAATAGGGGAGCTTGGTAAATCAAAATCTCATCAAACAGATCAGCTGCAATAAAAGAGCTCATCACTTTAGCCCCGCCCTCAACCAAGAGGTGACGAACATCCAGAGCCCATAATGAATCAAGGACTTCTTTGATGTCATGGGTTTTGTATTGAACGGTTTTAGCATCACTGTTGAAAACACGTAAATCAGAGGCTAGCTCAGTAATACCCATAACAACCCGAAGTGGTTGGTGCTCATAGAGTGAACCATCAGGCTTTCTAGCAGTTAGCTCAGGGTTGTCCTGAATAACAGTGTTGGTGCCAACCAGAATGGCATCAATCTCACTGCGAAGTTTATGAACATGGTTCCTAGATTCAGATCCAGAAATCCACTTGCTGGTCTTATCGGTTGCAGCAGATCTACCATCAAGGGTTTGAGCCCACTTCAAAGTAATAAACGGTCTCTGCTTACGCATAGCGGTAAGCCATACCTTCTGCTGCTCTTCGATCTCATCAGCTAGCAGACCCCCAGTAACCGAAACACCAGCATCTGCCAGAGTTCTAGCTCCGCCAGCAGAAGCATCACCTGGGTCAGACGCTCCATAAATAACTGTCTTGATGCCAGCTTCAATCAAAGCCACCGCGCAAGGACCAGTTCTACCGGTGTGGTTGCAAGGCTCTAAAGTAACAACCGCGACAGCTCCTTCAGGAACTACAGAAAGCTTGCTCAGTGCATCAACCTCAGCGTGGTTGGTTCCAGCACCCTTATGAAAACCTTCAGCAATAACATTTAGATCTTTATCAAGAATGACCGCACCGACCTGTGGATTACCACCAAAGGTTGGTCCGAGTAGGGAAAGTTCCATGGCACGGCGCATTGCCGGCTCATACTGTTTGGAATCTGTCATCCCGAACCTTCCTTAAAAGGGCTTCGGGGTAGGGCCGCTAAAGGACCGCGAGGCTTAAATGATCTAAGCCTCTCGTTCTTCTACCATCCGGACTTTAACCGTCGGTTCTGGAGTTTCACCAGATCAACCGCCAAACCCAAACACCTAAATGTTTGTTGCCCTCGCAGGCAGCTTGTCGGGTCGCGGACTTTAACCGCCGGTTCAGATTTACACTGACCCCGAAGAACTTC
>JAURJV010000104.1 GCA_030832065.1 Rhodoluna sp.
AAGTTACTGCCGTTCAAGACCTTAGCTGACTACAAGAAAGACAACGTCTCTGAGCCACCACTGGTTTGGGTGGATGAGAGCTTCATAAAGAATTTGGAACTGGGCAGCGAGATTGATCTTGGTGCATCGGTGAAACCAACCCCAAGCCCTAAACCCACTCCTAAGCCGAAGACCTACACAATAGTCTCCGGAGATTCACTAAGTTCCATAGCTTTGAAATTCAACACGACTGTGGCAAAACTTATGGAACTTAATGGAATTGTCAATGCTGACCGAATACGGATCGGTCAGGTGCTCAAGCTACCTTAGGAAGCTTTCTTCCGCAGCTTATCTAATTGTCGAATCTTAGTTTTCTTGCTGTTTTCTTCGAGAAGATTTTCTGGGTCATAGACCTTAACCGCGAAGATGATAAGCATCAGCATTGCTGACTGAATCAGCAACCTAGACTCGGTGATGCCGCGCATCAACTGCGTAACCAGAAGCAGCAGCGGCCAGAGATAGAGCGGGTTGCTGTGGTGAACCCCAAGCTGCCAGGTCTTCACAAAAATCCTGGTTAGCAAAATAGCGAAGAGAATTACACCGACAGCTCCAAGCTGCAACCAGATGTCCAGGTAGGCGTTGTGTGCCTGATAGTAGGTTTCACCGTGGATCACAATCAACCCATCCAGCGGTCGAGCACCCGGTACCCAGACCCCGGTGAAGCCCCAGCCTTCGAGGGGACGCTGTGAGATAAGTGAGAGCACCTTGCGCCAGATGTCGCTGCGGTGAGTCATGTCGGGGCTTTTACCAAGAAATTCAAAGACTGGACGCCTAAAGACTAGGACTAGGAAAGTCGCGACACCGGCCAGAGCCCAGGCCACTCGGTAGTAACGGTGCCTGGTTACTTTGTCTTTACCCTCGGCGAGCAGGGATACCGCTGCGCAGACCAAAACAGCTGCGCTGGCAAAAATAACCCCAGCTGATTGGGCGATGGCAATCATGCTGACTGAGGCTACCAAACTCATCACAGAGAGCCAGCGACGTTCTTTCTTGATGGCAATTTCAATTGCAAAAGTGATTACACCGATTAGAGCCCAGGCTGCTGTGAAGTTTGCATTGCCAAGAAGTCCCTGGATTCTTCCTCCGTCAAAGAGATGACCACTCTTAGCTAAAGCTTCACGAATCGCTAGTTCGCTGGTTGGAACAAAAAGACTGAGTGATCCTTTGAAAGTTGAAGCAATGAGTTCGATGAAAAATGAACCAAAGATGATGATTCGAACCGAATTAGCAAAAATACCGTGAATCTGCCTCCAGCTAAAGCAAGCTACGAAAAATAGAGCAATTACTGTCACGCCGATTTGGATGCCGAAGCTGGTGACTGTGTCATTGGCATAAGCAGACCATGGAGCGCTACCGATCATCAAAGCCAAAAGAAGGACAAGCTCTATAGGTATTTGCCTTATAACTCTTAGCCAATCAGAACGAAGCAGAAAGTAGATGCTGCCGGCTAGGGTTATGGCTGCGACGCTAAGCCAGATCAACCAGGGACCATTTAGCGAGATGTAGCTTTCAGCAAAAAGCGTGTCACCGAGGACCAGGGTAAACAGGGCTAGATAGGCAAGTGCGTAGCGTTGCCCCAGATTAGCTTCAACTTTTTTCATCAGTTGTCCAAGTCTAGACAAAAGGCGGGACTCCTAGAAGGTTTAGTTAGGCTTATCTAGTGCTATTGAAATTGCAGAATGACGCGTTGGATTATGCGTGGGGCTCAACCACTCTAATCAGCGAGTACTTCGGTATCACCCCGACCAAACGGCCGATGGCAGAGATTTGGTTTGGCACTCATGATGGTTCGCCAACCAAGGTCGTTGGTTCGCAACTTTCACTGCAGCAAACACTCAAACACGATCAACGAGCAGACCGGCTACCTTTCCTACTCAAGATTTTGGCTGCCGAAGCTCCGCTGTCAATTCAAGCTCACCCCAATCCAGCTCAAGCCAAAGCGGGTTTCCAGAGTGAAAACGAACAGGGGATTGCGCTTACCGCAGCCAACCGCAACTATAAGGACGACAAAGCAAAGCCTGAGCTCATTGTTGCTCTGAGTGAAACATTTGAGGCACTAGTAGGTTTCGCTGATCCACGTCTGATTGCAGAAAAATTCGGTGAACTACTTGAGGTAAGTCCCAGCGAATCATTCAAGAACGTAATTACCGGTTGGATTGGCCAACTGCAAGAAGATGGTGGACTCAAGCAGGTCTTTTTAGAAACCCTAGAATCACCTTCGGTTGATGAGAGTTTTATTGCGGAGCTAGTTGATTTAGCTGAGCAGTGTCCATCTCTGGTGGATCTGGTCGCTCACCTGACCGCTCATCACGGTTTAGATCGTGGAGTTGCATCTGCATTACTTATGAATCACATGATTCTAAAAAAGGCAGAAGCAGTATTCGTCCCAGCCGGGATGCCCCACGCGTATCTTTCTGGCCTTGGAGTCGAGGTGATGCTGGCTAGTGATAACGTGCTGCGCGGAGGACTTACTCCAAAGCACATCGATATCAAGGAGCTGACCAAGGTTCTAGAGTTCAAAGTCACCATTCCGGAATTGACCAAAGAGAAGGTACTGGCTCAGGGGCTAACCAGATTTGATCTACCGGTCAACGAATTTAGTTTTTATCGTGTTTTTGTAAGTTCAACAAACATGCTGATGGATCTTGACCTAACTGGAGATCTAATTGTGCTTTGCACCTCAGGCACGCTTGCTGTCTCCAACAGTCAAGATGAGCGCGAAGTAATTAAAGCGGGGGAAGCTGTATTTGTTGCTTGCGATGCCAGAAAATTTAGTATTACTGGAAGCGGTGAAGGTTTTATCGCTATTAGTTCAAGCTAGCGCGGTAAGCACTTTCAACGATTTCAAGTAAGTTATGTTTCGCTTGCCAACCTAAAACTGAGGATATTTTCGCTACATCAGCAGACAGAGCGGCCGGGTCACCTGGTCGTCGATTGGCGTGGTTGACCTGAACTTCTTCGCCAACCACCTGACTCAAAGCTGCCAAGACTTCAAGCACGGAAG
>JAURJV010000016.1 GCA_030832065.1 Rhodoluna sp.
CCAGGTCCATTCCTCGGCGTCTCTGACTACATGCACCAAGTTCCAGACCAGATCCGTAAGTGGATCCCAGGTGAGTATGCGACCCTCGGTGCAGACGGCTTTGGCTTCTCTGACACCAGAGCAGCTGCTCGACGACACTTCAAGATCGACGGACCTTCTATCGTTGTTCGTATTCTGCAGCAGTTGGCATCACGCGGAGAAGTTGCTGCCAACACTCCACAGCTGGCAATTGAGAAATATCGTCTACACGATGTATCGGCTGGAACCAGTGGCGCAACTGGCGGAGATGCGTAACGGTGTTGGCTCTGCTCTGCCCTGGTCAAGGGTCACAAAAACCAGGCTTCATGAACCCTTGGCTAGAACTACCCGAATTCAAGGAAAACATCGGATCTCTAGGTGAACTTATCAAAGTTGATCTCATCAAACACGGCAGCGTGAGTGATGAGGAAACTATTCGCGACACTGCAATCGCTCAACCTCTCATAGTTTCAGCAACAGTTGCCACAGCAAATCTTTTGGATCTGAACCAGGTTGATGCTGTCGCTGGACACTCAGTAGGTGAAGTCCCAGCTGGTTACATTGCTGGAATACTTTCTGAAAGCCAGACCATGGGTCTAGTACAGGCCAGAGCGCAGGCCATGGCAAAAGCTGCAAAGCTAATCCCCGACACCGGTATGGCGGCAGTTCTTGGTGGAGAACAAGCTGAGGTGCTCAGCAAGCTGGAAAGTTTAGGCCTGTCTGCCGCTAACTTTAATGGCGCTGGTCAGATAGTAGCTGCTGGTTCCACCGCTGCAATCGCCGAACTGGTAGCAAATCCTGCAGCTGGTAGCAAGGTAATCCCACTGGCTGTGGCGGGAGCTTTCCATACGAAATACATGGTTGAGGCTGGGAACGAACTTGCAAACTATGCAAACAGCCTTGAGTTGACTGAGCCGTCTAAAACGATCTGGTCTAACCAGAACGCCCAAAAGATATCTTCCGCTGAAGAATATCTCAAGCTACTGATTGGACAGGTTTCTAACTCTGTCCGTTGGGATCTGTGCATGACAGCCATGGAAAAGGCTGGAGTAAATCAAGTGATAGAACTATCCCCTGCCGGCACTCTTGCCGGACTAGCCAAGCGTGGGATGAGCGGTGTTGAGATTGTTGCTCTAAAGAGTCCAGCTGATCTTGATTCAGCGAAAGAAATGTTAGCGAGGAAATAATGAACCAGATCAAGTTAAGTCAATACGAAACCACTCGCTACTCAAGAATTTATTCACTAGGCGCTGCCAGAGGTGACTTGGTCGTAACCAACGATGACATCGCTGGACCGATTGATTCATCAGATGAGTGGATTAGACAGCGCACTGGAATCATCACTAGAAGACGTGCTGGCAAAAATCAGTCCCTAATGGACATGTCGGTAGCAGCGGCAAAAGAGGCGATAGCTGGTGCAGGGATTCAACCGAGCGAAATCGGTGCCGTAATATTCAGCACCATATCTCACCCTTTCCAAACTCCTTCGGCTGCAACCTTGTTGGCAGATTTGGTCGGGGCAAATCCAGCTCCCGCCTTTGACATTTCCGCAGCTTGCGCTGGCTACTGCTACGGCATTGCTCAAGCCGACGCTTTAGTTAGATCAGGTGTTGCAAAATATGTTCTTGTAGTTGGAGCAGAGAAACTGAGCGACTTCCTAGACCCAACCGATCGATCCATCTCCTTTCTATTAGCAGATGGTGCTGGGGCGGCAATTGTTGGTCCATCTGATGAACCTGGCATCTCCCCGACTGTCTGGGGTTCAGATGGCTCACACTGGGAGTCGGTAAGCATGACTCACTCACTTCTAGAATTCCGCGATGGAGAGTCACCTTGGCCGACCATTAAACAGGATGGTCAAACTGTATTCCGCTGGGCGGTTTGGGAAATGGCCAAAGTAGCTCAACAGGCCCTTGATGTCGCTGGCGTAAAGGCTGAAGATCTAACTGCCTTGGTCACCCATCAAGCAAATATTCGAATCATTGATGAAATGGTGAAACAGCTGAAACTTCCAGAGCACGTTGCAGTCGCTCGTGACATTGTCAATACCGGTAACACCTCGGCTGCTTCAGTTCCGCTAGCAATGCACCAACTTTTAGCCGACGGTACGGTCAAATCAGGCGGTTTGGCCCTACAAATAGGCTTTGGGGCTGGGCTCGCCTTCGCGGCCCAAGTAGTGGTTCTGCCCTAAACTTAACCAAGTAAAACAATCAAACCAAGGAGCATTTAATGGCACTTTCACAGAACGAAGTTCTAGTAGGTCTTGCGGAAATCGTAAACGAAGAGACCGGCATCGATGTCGAGTCTGTACAGATGGGCAAGTCTTTCACCAATGACCTAGACATCGACTCAATCTCTATGATGACCATCGTCGTTAACGCTGAAGAAAAATTCGGCGTTAAGATCCCAGACGAAGAGGTCAAAAACCTTCTAACCGTAGGCGATGCAGTTAACTTCATCACCTCAGCTCAGGGCTAATAACTCCCTTGAACAAAAAGGTAGTTGTCACCGGGCTCGGAGCAACCACTCCGCTCGGTGGCGACACTAAAACCAGTTGGCAGGCACTCCTCCAGGGTGAATCGGGGATCAAGACTCTGGAATATGACTGGCTGAGCCAACACGACATTCCGGTGACCTTCGCAGGGGTCGCCAAGGTTCAACCAAAAGATGTCCTGACACTTCAGGAAACTAAACGTCTCGACCCTTCTAGCCAGTTCGCTGTCATTGCAGCTCGAGAGGCTTGGGCAGACGCGGGGATAACGGACTTCGTTCCTGAGCGACTGGCCGTTGAATTTGCTACCGGTATCGGTGGTATTTGGACTCTGCTGGATGCTTACGACACCCTTAAGGAAAAAGGCCCGAGAAGGGTCCTTCCGATGACCGTGCCGATGCTAATGCCTAACGGTCCAGCTGCGGCAATAGGCATGGACTTGGCTGCTCGCGGCGGAGTTAGAACAGCTGTTTCGGCTTGCGCCTCTGGCACCGAGGCAATCGCTAACGCTATTGCAAGGCTGCAGACCGGGGAAATAGACATCGTAGTAGCAGGTGGCTGTGAGGCTGCCATTCATCCACTGACGATTTCAGCTTTCGCTTCGATGCACGCGCTCTCACGCAGAAACGATGAGCCAGCACGAGCTTCAAGGCCATATGACATCAATCGCGACGGCTTTGTAATGGCTGAAGGCGCTGGAGCGGTTGTTTTAGAAACCGAAGAACACGCATTAGCCAGAGGCGCAAAGATCTATGCCGAACTTGCCGGAGGATACGTAACTTCAGACGCTCACCACATCACTGCACCAGATCCTGAAGGTACTGGAGCTGCCAGAGCAGTCATTGGTGCCTTGAACATGGCTGGGGCTAAACCTGGCGATGTTGCACACATCAATGCTCACGCAACCAGCACTTCGGTTGGTGACGTTGCTGAATACCAGGCCCTAAAGCGAGTCTTTGGAGATGACTTAAAGAAGATTCCCGTCTCTGCTACAAAGTCATCCACCGGTCACCTGCTTGGTGGAGCTGGCGCGATTGAGGCTATTTTTACCATTCTTGCGATTCACGAGAAGGTAGCTCCCCCAACCATCAACTTGGAAGATCCAGATCCGGAGATTGACTTGGACGTGGTTACCTCACCGAGAGCACTGGGAGATAACATCCTCGCGATTTCAAACTCGTTTGGTTTCGGTGGACACAACGCCGTTGTCGTGTTTAGAAGCTACAACTAAACAGCTTTATTAAACAGAACAACGTTGTCAGAGAAATTAGCCGCTCGGAACGGTTCAAGTAGATCATCCCAAGCTTGACCTAGCGCTAATCTCAGTAGCCGCTGCAATTCCTTGTGATTGCTGCCAGAACCATCAACGATGGCTCTAATCCGGTCCTCACTGAGTAGTATTTCTCCAGCTTGATTAGTTTCAGCTCGGTAGATGCCAAGCCCTGGCGCTAAGAAGAATAAGGTACCAAGTTCCCTGCCAGCGCTAATTACTTCTGCATGGATGGATCCGAGCTTATTGAGTGAAGAAACTAGATCTTCGGTCTGAGTTGCGGTTTGCTTGAGATGGATTTGGGTTTTCAAGGAACCCGGCAGCAGCGACTGATCCTGCCAATTTGCGGCCCCAGCTAAAAAGCCGTCAACTGAACTGATCTGGCCCAGCGGGCATGAAAAGATAACCACGGTTGTGGGTATCAGTCCTTTGGACATGTCTAGCCTTTCGAGATAAGAACACAAGGTGCGTCTTCCCCAACGTCCTGGTGATATCTCGAAGACTTCTAGATTATGCCTGTCAGTGAATTAACGCAATTCTGGCTAGCATTGGATGGAGGCGTTAGAAAGGGCTGAAATGGCCAAATTGTACTTCCGATACGGAGCTATGAATAGCGGTAAGTCAACCGCGTTACTCCAGGTGGCCCATAACTACGAGGAACGCAGCCAACAGGTTCTAATTGCCAAGCCGGCCGTTGATACCAAAGGTGA
>JAURJV010000004.1 GCA_030832065.1 Rhodoluna sp.
AATGCTGAGATCCTTCATGCTTATCATCTTTTGGCTACGCCCCCCTGCGGCGAGATATGCGCGGATAGCCTCAAGATCGCGATAGTCTTCCTCAAACTCTTCAATGCCTCGAACAATCAGCTCCCTTACAAAGTAGGACTTCGATCTTCCGCTTTTTTCTGCAAGTGCGTCGATGCGTGCTTTCAAGTCATCTGAAAGTCGGATGGTAACCATGCCCATAAGTATCTCCTGTCATACATGTATTACATGTAAGACTAAACAAAACTGTTGATAACAGCAAGGGGGTTGTTGGGAACTAACAACGTGTTAGTTGTCTGACCCTATAGTGAGACCCCACCGGGAAGCAATGTCAGTGGTTGCTAGTTAAATAAGTATTCTCAAACTTTTATTCAACGGCGAACCAGGAAGGGCAAACCATGAGCTACAACGCAGTCAAGTACCAGAAACCTAAGGCTAGAAAGCACAACCAGAAGTGCACAGCCACCCCGGACAAGATCCGTTACCGTGACACCAAGGAGGCTCAACAAGCCTTGTCGATGTTCCGCGCCCGTCGTAAGGCAGATCTAGCCAAGAAAGGCTACTCGCGTTTCCAGCACGATAACTATTACCTGTGTGATGGTTGCAACGGGTACCACCTAACCAAACAGCGTCCGGGTGAAGGTCCTCGTGCCAGAACCATCGATTTCGATTTAGCTTCATAAAACGGGAATAATTTCAAGACTGAGTGGTTTCTATTCTTGAAGTAAATCTTGCTGAAACAAAGTTTCACTAAAAATCTTTAGTGGGAACGGCGTGTTCAGATCAAATGTCAGTGGACTGTTAGACAATAACTGTCCAACCCAAAACCCCAACCCCCGAGGGCAGATTTGGCAACCCCATTTTTGTCGGTAATTTGAGGATTAATATGAACCATAACTTTGGCCCCAATGAAGATGAACTGTGGCATGAATTCAATGACAAAAGAACTTCTTGGGAACGTAAAGCAGAAATCTTGATTGATCTTGCTATGAAAGCAGGGCACAAAACTGATTTCAAGAAAGAGCGCACTTACCTTGAGAGTGCTCGCTCTATAGCAAATGAACACAAATTTACCGAGCTTTACGATCGAGCGACAGAGATAATGGCCCACCGCGCCGCCAGAGCATGGGAAGACCCAGAGCTAACCTTCACACTTGCTGACGAAGAAATTAGTCAAAATCCAGGTCTAGTTCCTAACGATGAAATCTTGGAAAGAGTCAACAACTTACGCTGCGCCAAGGCCACGGCTCTCATGTCTTTGCAGCGCTGGGCTGAGGCTGCCTATGAGTATGGAATAGTCCTAGAGGTTGCCCAAATGCTCGAAGACGACATGGAGGTAGCTCATGCCCATAACTCCCTGGCTCAAATCCATATTGAGTTAGAAGATCTCGACAAGGCAAAAGAGCATGCTCGAGCCGCTAAGGCTATTTTTCAGAAAAGACACCAGATTGCCATGCAGTGTGGTGCTGACCGCCTGTTAGCAAGAATCTCAGTGCTAACAGGAAATTACGTCAGGGCCAAGATTGAACTGCGTGAAATCAGGGCTATCGAGCAGAAAATGTTTGGTTCCTCTCACTCGGAAACCAAGCTCTTTCTAGCCATGGCATACATGGGGCTACAAGAATATGGAAAGGCAGAGCGCCTACTAGCCAAATTATTCGATCAGAACACCAAAGCCTGGAACTTTGCATTTGATTACTCTCTAGAAGTCGGCTATCTACTGGTTGAATGTCTTCAAGCTCAGGATAGAAAGACTGATGCCAATAGAATCATTTTCCTCCTCCAAGCCATTGAGAAGAAGGCCCCGGGAGTAGAGAGCAACGACTTTGAACGTCGCGAAGAAGAGATTAAATTCCTTAGTGAAGCTGGAAGGCTGGATGAAGCAGAGATGGTCTCCAGAACCCTGTTGGAAGAAGCCAGCGAAGCTGGAGATCTTAGAGCCCACTATGTTGCTGTAAAGGCTGTGATTGACACTCTGTGGAAGAAGAAAGACTACGAAGGCGTAGTTGCTGCCTGGGATGAGCTTTCACCACAGGCACTGAACTATTACGACGACCTTGTAATTCCGGTGAAGAACTTCGTAACCCACGCCTTACTAAAAGTGGGAAGAATCGAAGAAGCTAAAGAGTTAAATCTAGAGGTTAGAAATGATTTCCGCTTAGCTCAAGATCAGCAGCAAACCAACTATGCAAATGAGAATGCTGCTCGTATCTACAAAGCACTAAAGCTTTACGCTAAAGCAAACCAATTCAAGGAGCGTTCGCTCCAGGGATACATCGAATTGGGCGATAATGCTCGTGCTTTGGAAGTAATGAAGTATTTTGGTAAAGGCAAGTAATTTACCAAAACATAACTAAATAGAGAAAACGTTCAAGCTGAGCAATCAGCAAAGAAGAGCGCAACCTGCCTCCCGTCGGTAAGGTGCCAAGCAACAAACAAATGGAACGGACCCGAACACAACCGTGTTAGGTAATACAAGATGGGGCTGAGATGCCCCTCCAAAAGAAGGGGCATTACTCATGTCTGAAGAAAATGACAAAGAACCAAAACTACTGCAGGTCTTCGACCTTGGAACAGGAAAGCAACTTAGCTCAAATGCGGCAAGTGGGAGCGAAGCTAAGTTTCAGGTCGAGACTAAACCGGTTAGCTGCACTAACTATGCACCAGGTCATAACTTCCACTGGATCCCACTTTTCCGCTTCTCCCAGCCTCGAATTCCGATTCAGGCTAAGTGGGTCTCTGGTAAGGAATTCGAGGTAGTGGTTGAAGGGAAGACCGTTTGGTGGTTCCACCACGACCCAGAGCGACTAAAAGAGGCGCTAAGTAAAGCCGCTGCGGATGGTGTGAAGGCAACTCAGGGACGCCCATGGATCTTCGTTGAGACAGGGGATGGGGCTTACGCCTTCAACTGTTCAGCTGAACGAATCAAGGCTTGCTAAGGGGGGTTATTAATGCAAGAAGAAAAAACCTGGTACTACACCGATGAGTTCGTAGATCCTGAGTTGGGGATGACTGAAGCATTCCGCAGGGTTCCTGATGGCTTTGCCAGCATCAAGGGAGCAATAACCATTAGAGCTCCCTATGTTGCTGTTCAAGAGGACATCAGGGAAAACCTTCACTCATTAATCAAGCCCAATGTTTGCAGTTGTGGTTTAGCCATAGATAAAACCAAGGACAACCGTTTGCTAGCAATAGTCCTAACCCCGCACCACAGGAACCACCAAACCCTAGAGCATGAACCTAACCCAGTATTCAGGGGGAAGGTTCACTCCAGGTTGTCTTACCAGGATGAAGATCCTAGGTATGCAGCGGATATTAAGTGGAATTTGATTGTGGATGCTATAGAAGCGTCGGCTGTTGAAGAGCAACTTGATTTCAGCACTGAAGTGGAGGTAATGCCGGTAACTCTTAGAGAACACCCATTCTGGCTGCTTAGGTGTTTTATTTGTCTGACCTCGGAACTTCGTAAGAGCGCCGAAAGATGCAACATCATTCAGGAGTATCACCTAAAGAACCACCTACTTACAAAGTAGTCATAACTAAATAAAAACAAAAAGTTGAGCAGCTTATAGCTGCAAAGAAGAGTGCAACCTGCCGCTTTCGGCAAGGTGCCAAAGAACCAAACGAATGCAACTGGCCAAAAAAGGTAATTATAGAAAGGACATTAAATGTCGACATCCCCTTGCTACAGCTTTCACCCCGGGCATAACATCCATCACCAAACCATAGAGAAATTCAATCAACCAAGAACCTTGGTTGATGTTAGCCATGTAATGGATAACGCCTTCCTAGTCACATTAAATGGTGTTACTGAGTTCTGGTATCACCACAACTCAATGCGGCTAATGGATGCCTTAACCAAATCATTGCCGGAAGGCATTGAAGCAACGGAAGACAAGAAGTTTCTCTTCGTCTACACCGGAACCCTGATTGAAAGATTCAACATGGCCCAGACAGAGAGATGAAACTGTATTCAAATCACTGAACCTGAAACCATGCACCCAGCAATCGCATCAACCATCAGAAAAATACACGCAACTAACGTCAGAAAGCTAATAGAAAGAGGAATCAGTGCCTAACTGGAGTTACGTAACCAAGTATGAGAACCCTAGATACTCGATGGAGTCAAAGCATTCACACTCCGGCCCCTGCCAATCATCTCCATGCTTCTTTGGAAAGTGGGCCTCAACCATGATCTACAAGGTTGCCTATCAGGATCAACAGGACAACCTCCACTCACTTATAGAGCTAAATGTCTGTTCCTGTGGGCTAAAGGTTAAGAGCAACAGGCTCATGGCCATAGTCAAATCCAAGCACCACAGAAACCACACAACCCTAGAACACGAGCCTAACCCTCAATTCAGAGGGCTCGTAGGCAGGAGGCTCTACATGCCAGGTCAGCCAGTAGAGAGAATTTCGAAGGTGGATTTGAAATGGGACAGGATTGTTGAGAAGCAGAGCCTGAATACGTAAATCTATTCCAAATTGCGAGGATCTCAGAATTTGGCAGGCTAAAAAATCCGAATGGAATTCATTGCAAACTTATCCAAATTTGTAGAGAACGAGGTCGGTTATTCGCTTCATGACCTCTTGAAAAGTAAATCAAAATAGCTCTCTAGTAAATTTGGCCATAGTTGCTAAATGCCGTAACGGTCGGCGGCTCACAACCCGACTTCTCGCAAGCCAAGCTAGCTCCTATTGAGGCTATGCGGACGTATTCGGTTAGATCTGTGTTACTAAGGTTGGTTAGTGGGTTAGAGCCGAGGTGGTTGTTTTCATCCAGTTGGGCTATTAGGTGGGCGATGAAGGTGTCTCCAGCTCCTACTGTGTCGACCACCGTGGTTTGTCTAGCTGGGACTTCTATGGTTTCGTTGTTTCTATAGATTCTGGTTCCTTTAGAACCCTTGGTTAGTAGAACAAGTTTGTTCGAGTTGTTTATCCAGGTTTGGATTATCTCTGTTGGGTCTGTCTCTGGTGCTAAGTCGTAGAGCCATTCGATGTCCTCATCACTGGCTTTGATGATGTGGCTGAAGGAGTTGATTCTTTCAACTCTTGCTCTTTGTTCTGCTCTATCAAAGCCCAGTGCTGGTCTTACGTTGATGTCGTGGCTTATTGTGAGGTCATTTTGTAATTCTTTTGCCCAGGCTTCAACTACTTTGTTACCTGGCTCTATAGCCATGGTTAGGCAGCCAAACTGAATGGCTGTTGCATTCATGGCCTTGAGTTGTCCTCTAGTAGGAAGGTCTTCTCTAGTCCAACCCCAATCAGCTGTTCCTTCTGTATAGAAGTTGTATTGGGGTTTACCAGAATCATCTACGCTAACAACAGCCAACGTGGTTGGCTCTGCTGTTGTGATGCTGTGGTCAAAGGAGACTTTGTTGTCTATGAGTCTTTGCTTGATAATTGAGCCAAAGCGATCGGTTGAGATTCTGGCTAGAAACTGGTGCTTAGACTCTCTTCTAGCCAGGGCTAGAGCAACATTGCAGTTAGCTCCGCCTACTATGGCTCGAAACTGGCCTTTATTCTGCTTATCTTCAATCAGGTCTATTAGCGCCTCACCAATGACAATAATCATTACTTAAGTCTAGGCGTAGGCTGGGAACATGAATAAAACACTAAAGAGTGCAACAGCACTAGTTCTAGTCGGTCTAACATTCATGTGGTTTGGCATGGTTATTGCTAACTACATTGGCTTACTGGAGGACCCCATTCGTGACCAGTATGGCAATCTGACCAGCGGTACTGACAGCATCCTCAAGGTAAGTACCTATATCTTTTTACTAAGTTTGCTCGGTTTAGCTTTCTTCAGCGCCTGGGCATACCGCAAGGCCGATGTTCAGCTAGCTGCTAAGACCGAAGGATCTTTACCGGTCTTTCGGTTTACAACAGTGGGCGTAATTGTTTCCCTGGTATCGCTTGCACTCTTTGCAATCATTTGCTTTTTTGCTTCCTTCAACAGTTATCATTTTGGTGATGGTCCTGTTCAACAGTTCCTCGGTGTTTACTTACCAATACTTCTGGCTGCTGCTGGCTGTATTTATGTTCTTCTAGCAGCTACTGTTTACCGCAAGTCAAATGTTCCTTCCAGTTCACTAACGCCTGAGGAACGTAAGACCAAGCGCGAAGCAGCACTAGCCTTCATCTATCCAATTCTTGGAACCACCTTGGCCCTAATTATCGGACTAGTGGTTTATCAAGCTAGGAGAGAGAACCCTCAGGTTTGGGTCTGGGTTTTGATTCTGGCTATTGTTGGTAGCTCAATAGTTACTGGAATGATCTATGCGGCTAGAACCAAAGCACACGCGGCTAAGCCTTTGGCTAAGCCGGTGCGAGTTCAAGGAACAGCAGCACTGAACCTAAACCTGGTTTTAGTTGTTTTGTTTATTGTTGTGGTGACCGTGATGTCATTCACCTTTGGGATTTCAGCAGTTCATGAGCTTGATGTTAGGTATGACTACATGGGTGCCGGCAAGCTGCAGCCAATTACTTTCAACTGGTTCATGAAGTCGATGCTTCCAGCCATGCTGATTCTTACCCTGGTTGATGTCTCTGCTTATATAGCGGTACGCATCAGAAGCATAATTGCCAGCAAGTAGGGCTATTTAGCCTTTAGCTCAGCGATTCTAGCTTTGACTAGTTTGCTAACTAGTTTCTTAGGTAGTACTTGGTCAACAGCAAACTGGAATGAGCCTTTTGAAACCACAAAGTCTTTTAGGTCTGGGTGGTTTAGCAGCAGGTCTGACTGGGGAAGTGAGAAGGACAGGTGTGCTTTATGAGCACACAGTCCAACTACGTTCTTACCGTTATAGGTGAACATAGCTGACTTCCAGGCAATGGTTTGTTCCAGCTTTGGTTCTGCTTCAAGAATTAGCTTGCGCATAGCCTCAAGGGTTTTAGCCTTTACTGGATCTTGAGCTTTGAAATATGCCGTTACTTCACCAGCTGACATTAGTCCTCTAATTCATCCATAGCTCGAATGGTAAAGAGCAATCCGTTTACCAGTTCAGTTCTAGTTGGTGCTCTACCTACGTCTTCTTTGAACACTTCAATGATTTGATCTACTGCTTCACCGAAGGTGTCAGCTGCATCATCACCCCAGGTCAGGTCTTTCTCTTCAGTGAAGTTCTCGTTGAGGCCTTCAACTAGTTCATTCTTCATTGTCCAGTAGCCCATTTGGTTTCCCCTCTCGCAGGCAATACAGCAACTCTATCGGGGTAACCTTAAACCAATGAAGTTTTATTGCTCAGGTTTACTCTTCGACAACGACGGTGTCCTTGTTGATTCCCATGCTGCCGCTAAGGCGGCTTGGGATGTTTGGGCGCTGGAGTATTACCCAGGCTATGACCTAGATAAAGCTAAGAATGCTGGTCGTCGGGCAGAAGACATGGTTCGGGAGATGGTAGCTCCTGACCTGTTTGAGGTGGCTAACAACCGAATCAATGAGTTAGAGCAGGAAACCGCGCACCTAACTGTTCCGATCACTGGAGCAAGAGAATTACTTATTTCTTTGCCGGTTGGTTTATGGACAGTGGTTACTTCAGGAAATAACAACCTGGGCAGAGCCAGGTTGGCTGCCGCTGCTTTACCCATACCGCAGCAGTTGGTTACCGGAGACGATGTTAAAAGAGGTAAGCCATTTCCTGACCCTTACTTGCTGGGGGCTAAGAAGCTAGGTTTTGAGCCAGAGGACTGCGTTGTCTTTGAGGATGCTGAAGCCGGGGTTGTTTCAGCATTTGAGGCAGGAGTAGGTTTAGTAATAGGTGTTGGAACTAGAGGGTTAGAAACACAGGCAGATTTGGTTGTGAAGGATCTGACTGGGATTAGTTTTGATGGCGAAGAGTTAGTTATTCCAGATAAGAATAGGTTGAGGTAAATCATGGCTGAAGTAGTTGTTTACGGTGCTGACTGGTGTGGAGATTGCAGAAGATCAGAAGCATTACTAAAAGCACTAAACGTTGAGTATGAGAAGAAGGATGTTGAGCAATCAGCTGAATTCACTGAAGAAGCTAGAAACATCTCTGGTAGAACCAACATTCCTGTAATCGTCTTCACCGACGGTAAGTTCTTGGTTGAACCTACTGACCCCGAACTTCACGCAGAGCTAACTCTTAGAAACCTTATTTAGCGGTCTTCTTCGGTATTTGCTGATAGCTCACATTCATCAGCTTCTAAACCTATGGTGACGAGAGCTTCGATTAGAAATGCGACAGCATCGCGCTGTTCTTCCTCAGTTACCCAAGGCTTTTCAGCCCAGTAGTTAGGGATGTCATCGTTAGGTTCTGACCAGCCCAGGGGAAGTAGTTTTGCTCTGATGGTTGAGTCATCACTACCTAGTTCTAGCCAGATCCGATCAGTTTCGTCTTCGTCCCAGGTGCCTTGTATATAAAGGTCTTCATAATCTGGGTTGATGATTGAGATTGTCCAGAACCCAGTGGTTGCCACTGAATCTATGATGTCTTGAATTTCATCTGCCAATGGAATCCACTCGGCTGGTATGTGTTGGCTCATTTGTAGTTCCTTCCCACTATAGAAACAGCTGTTTTAGGCTCATTATTCCCACCCTAATTGACCCTAGGCAAACAGGGCTTTAGCGGTTATGCTTATGAAGTCAAGAACTCTTGATAGTAGTCGTTTGCAGCACAGATTCGAACCTTTGGTCTGAATCATTGAATGTGCCAGTCTTCCTATTTGTGAGAATCTGCCGTATTGCAGATGTTCCTCTCGTGTGTGGGTCAGCGCAGTTCGACTAGTCCATGCGCCGGAGTACTACTCCTACGACGGCCACACACTATAAAGGAATACAGTATGCCGAAAAACGGCGTTAATAACCCACGTGCGGCTAAGAAAACCGCACCCACCTCAGGCCCTAAAAAGCCTCATCGTAAAGGCGCAACTGCTGCCGCCCCTAGCCGTGAAGACGGCCGTGGCGGAAGATCAACTAAGCGTGAAACCTCTCCAGTTGGTCGTAAGCCTAGACACTCAGCCGAGCGTCCAGAACGAGCAACTCGTGGCGAAGCTCCAGCAAGAGCTAGACGCGAATACTCTGAGGAACGTCCAGCAAGACCGGTAAGAGAGCAGCGTAACGATCGTCCTGCTCGCAGCACTGACCGTCGTCCTGACTGGTCACCTTCAGAATCCCGCGAATCTTTCGCTGGTAAGCGTGCTCGTACCGGGGGTAACCCAGGTCGTGCTCGTGACGAGCGTGCTCCAAGAAGAGAGTGGACTGAAGAAAAGCCTGCTCGCAGATCATCAGAGCGTCCTGCTCGCAGAGAGTGGACTGAAGAGAAGCCGGTAAGAGCTAAACGTGAGTGGACTGAAGAGCGTCCAGCGCGCAGAACTTCTGACCGACCAGTTCGTGACGATCGCGGTTCAAGAGATCCACGCAGATCTGACCGCGTTGCTCGCGATGATAACCGTCAGCGTTCATTCGATGGTGCTAGAGCCAAGACTCCTAACAAGAAGGCTTTCTTTGAAGATGTTGTTCTAGAAAAACTTGAATCTGTTTCAGAAAAAGAAGCAATCATTGAGACTCGTTTCGAAGACATGGGTTTGCACCCACGTCTAGTTGAAGCACTTATCAAGATGGGTGCTATCACTCCTTTCCCAATTCAGCAGGCAACTATTCCTGCAGCCATCTCAGGTAGAGATGTTTTGGGTAGGGGTAAGACTGGTTCAGGTAAGACCATTGCTTTTGCTATTCCACTTATCACTAAGTTGGTAGCGCAAGGTTCCCAACCACGTAAACCTAACCGTCCACGTGCACTGGTGCTTGCACCTACTCGTGAACTAGCTGACCAGATTGATAAGACTCTTTCTCAGCTAGCTAAAGCAGTAGGTTTCTATACCACCTGCATCTACGGTGGTATGCCTCAGCGTAGACAAGAGATTGCTATGCAGCGCGGTGTTGACATCCTGGTGGCAACACCAGGGCGCCTTGAAGACCTAATGGCTCAGCGTATTGTTGACCTTCGTGATGTTGAGACTCTGGTTATCGATGAGGCTGATCACATGTGTGATTTGGGCTTCATCGAGCCGGTAAGAAGAATCACAGCTGCTACAGGTGACTCTCAGAAGATGCTGTTCTCAGCTACTTTGGACAAGGAAATTGACGCTCTAGTGCGTGAGTTCCTACCTTCTCCTTATGTTTATGAGGTTCCTAACGAGACCGAAGAGACCAGCGACATCGTTCACAGAGTCATGTTTGCCGAGACCGATGCTAGAAGTGCTGTGCTACTGCGTCTAGTTCAGGGTGAGGGTAAGGCAATTATCTTCACTAGAACCAAGATGACAGCTGAAAGACTTTCAGAATCACTGACAACAGCAGGGGTTCCAGCTGCTCGTTTGCATGGAGATCTAAACCAGAACCAGAGAAACCGTAACCTGCAGCGTTTCATGTCAGGTGAGGTTCGTGTTCTAGTAGCAACTGACGTTGCTGCTCGTGGTATCCACGTTGATGACATCGCCATGGTTATCCAGGTCGATCCACCAGAGGAATACAAGACCTACCTGCACCGCTCCGGCCGTACCGGCCGTGCTGGTAAGCAGGGAACCGTTATTACTCTGGTCCCACGTTCAAGACGACGCAAGGTTGAAGAACTGCTTCGTCGTGCTGAGCGCGATGCAATCTATACCGATGTTCGTCCTGACAGCCCAATCTTGGCTGAAATTGCCGGACCTATCGCTCCAGCTCCAGCAGTAAGCCTGTTGGACTTTGGTGACAGCCGTGGTGGTTCAAGAGAAGGTGGCCGCGGCCGCTCTGATCGTGGATCATCTAGAGGTGGCTCGAGAGACTTCGGTTCTCGTGGTGGCTCTCGCGGTGGTTCAAGAGATGGTGCTAGATCTGGTGGAAGACCTTTGGGTAAGTTCGCCGGTAAGTCATCAGCTAGACCTGCCAGAGACCGCTAAAGCTTTAAGTAAAAACTGCTTACCTATTTAGGTAAGCAGTTTTGCTTTAAACGGAAAGTAAGAAATCTCCCGTAGCAAAGAAGTTTTTGAGTCGAGTTTTGGTGCGTTCCATGTAGGTTGGGGTGAACTCAACAATTTCAGCCGAAGTCATACTTAGTACTGCGTTGGTAAGTAGTAGACCTCTGGCCATAACCATTACTTCAAAATCCTCTGCTGAAATACTTGGTAGTTCTTTGACTGATGAATAACCTTCAGCGACAAGCTTTTCTCGTTCTTTATCCTTTCTGAGGTAGAAGGCACTTATTGAAAGATCTTGAATGGGGAGACCGATACCGGCATCATCAAAATCAATCACTGCTATCCCGTTACTGGTTTGAATGATGTTGGCGGTGTGGAGATCGGCGTGAATCGGTATCAGAGTTTCAGTTCTACTTAATCTCTGGTGAACTTCATCGGCTAAATCAAAGCCTTTAAGTAACAGTTCGTAGAGTTCATCATCAACCTGGTTAGGTTGGTTGGGTCTAATTAGGTCTTCGCTCTGCAGCAAGGTCTTGTTTATCTCTGGAAGGAAAGCTGGAGCTTCAAACATAAGGTCATTGGCAAATAGCTGAAGCTTCGCCATGTTCGCACCGATGGCAAGCAACTGCTCATTGGTGGGTTGATCTCCTACCTCCTCACCTTCAATCCACTTGAACACCGCCGCATTGAATTCGGCTGCCAGTGGAGGGAAGTAAATAGTCGTATAGAGTTCGTTGCTAGTGGTTCTAACTGGAACTGGGGCATGGATCAGTCCATCCAGTGCCTCAAGCCACTGCATTTCGGCTAATACTTCGGCTGTAGATTTGCTGGAACCTAAGTTGATTCTCAGGGCATAGACCTGGTCGGCGGTAATTACCTTGAAGCTGGTGTTAAAGGAGTGGTTGACATTCTTTACCTCCAGAGCAGATAGATCGTAACGGGCTAGCAGTTCAGGGACCAGTTTCTGAACTTCTGCGATCTGGGCGGCTTCATCCAATTGGGTGTAATTCACCCAAATAGCCTAGTTTCTGGGGTTGCGGGGCAGGACCTATCTGGGCTAAACTCTAAGTAGCCAAAGACCGCCGGTTTCGGTGCAGGCAAAAACCCTTGAATTATCAAGGATTTTGCATGTGCTGACGAAGGTCCGCAAATAAAGCGGCATCCTGCGCAGGTGAACTGAATTTGATTATTTTCAAGCTCTGGTCATTTGCGCCAGAGCTTTTTTGTTTGAGTTCCCTAGGGCTACCGGCATCACAGATATAAGGAGCGCCATGGCGGACAAGCAAGCCTCAGTCGCAGAGTTAACTGGTTTATTCCAGACCTCTAAGGCTGTTCTGCTCACCGAGTACCGCGGACTCACTGTGGCACAGCTTAAAGAGCTGCGCCGTTCAATCAGTGCGGACGCAACTTACGCCGTAGCCAAGAACACATTGCTAACCATCGCAGCTAAGAACGCTGGAGTAACCGCATTTGACGGTCACTTTGCCGGTCCTAGCGCTGTGGCATTCGTAAACGGAGACGTAGTCACCGTAGCGAAGGCAATGCGTGATTTCGCTAAGGCAAACCCACTGCTAGTTGTGAAGGCAGGCTTCTTCGATGGAGTCGCTCTAACTGCTGCAGAGGTTACCAAGCTCGCTGATCTTGAATCTCGCGAAGTACTGCTGGCCAAGGCCGCAAATGCTTTCAAGGCTTCACTATTCGGTGCAGCATACATGTTCCAGGCACCTCTTGCCCAGGCAGCACGTGCGGTCGACGCACTGCGCCAGAAGCAAGAAGCTGCATAACCAAACAAAAGCTTTACAAACAATCATTAGGAGAAACAAATGGCAAAGATGACAACCGACCAGCTCATCGAAGCTTTCAAGGAGCTATCTCTAATCGAGCTTTCAGAGTTCGTTAAGAAGTTCGAAGAAGTATTCGAAGTTACCGCCGCTGCTCCAGTTGCTGTTGCAGCTGCACCTGCAGCCGGTGGCGCTGCTGAAGCTGCAGAAGAGAAGGACTCATTCGATGTTGTTCTTGAATCTGCTGGCGACCAGAAGATCCAGGTTATCAAGGAGGTTCGTGCTCTAACTAACCTAGGTCTAGGCGAAGCAAAGGCCGTCGTCGACGGTGCTCCAGCAACCGTACTTGAGGGTGCTAACAAGGAGACCGCAGAGAAGGCTAAGGCTGCTCTAGAAGGAGCCGGTGCAAAGGTTACCCTTAAGTAATCTCTTCACTCAAAAAGAATTTCCCGTCTTGGTGTTACCAAGGCGGGTTTTCTTTTACTTGGTTAGGCTTAAGGCATGAAGTATTACAACAATGTGGTCGAACTTATCGGCCATACTCCTTTAGTTAAATTGAATAAGGTGACCGAAGGAATTGCCTGCACGGTTTTAGCTAAAGTTGAATACTTCAATCCGGGTGGATCTATCAAGGACCGCATCGCTGAGAAGCTCATCGATGCTGCTGAAGCATCGGGGCAACTAAAACCCGGTGGAACTATTGTTGAACCAACTTCAGGTAATACCGGTATAGGTATAGCGCTACTTGCTCAAACCCGCGGGTATAAATGTATTTTTGTGTTGCCTGACAAGGTAGCTCAAGACAAGATTGATACTCTAAAGGCTTATGGTGCTGAAGTTGTTGTTTGCCCTTCGGCAGTTGCTCATGAGGACCCTAGAAGCTACTACTCGGTTTCCGATCGCTTAGCTAGAGAGATTCCGGGGGCTTTCAAGCCTGACCAATACAGCAACCTAAATGGACCTATCGCTCACTACGAAACCACTGGACCGGAAATATGGAAAGACACCGATGGCCAAGTAACCCACGTTGTGATTGGGGTTGGCACCGGCGGCACTATCTCTGGAACAGGTAAATATCTCAAAGAGGTAAGTCATGGAGCTGTGACGATTGTCGGTTGTGATCCAACCGGTTCGGTTTACTCCAATGGAACTGGCAGACCATACCTGGTTGAAGGTGTTGGTAGAGGAGATGACTTCGTTCCGGCTGCCTATGACAGCAGTGTGGTGGATCAGTTTGTTGATATCCCAGACCTAGAGACTTTCTTGATGACCAGAAGGTTGGCGAAAGAGGAAGGTCTCCTGGTTGGCCCTTCGTGTGGGATGGCAGTCTCTGCTGCGCTCAAAGTAGCTAAGAATCTGCCCAAAGAAGCTGTAGTAGTAGTGATACTTCCTGATGGTGGCCGAGGCTACCTAGCTAAGGTCTTCAATGACACTTGGATGAGAACCTACGGGTTTATGCCAAGACTTGAAACAGCAGTCGAAGACCTAGTTACTGGAACTGTTCAGCAGCCTGAACTTGTTCAGATTAAGACAACAGACACAGTTGCCCAAGCTCTAGCTATGAATGCACCAATCCTGGTCGCTTTTGATAACCAGCCACCGGCTCGAGTTGGTGAAGTGATGGGTGTGCTTAGAAGAGAGAACCTCCTGAAAGCCAATCCAGCAGATCTGGTCTCGGCTCATCTTGAACCAAAGCCAACCCTGCTCGGTTACACCGACACTATTGATAAGGCTAAAGAGGTTCTGGCTAAGAGTGATTGTGCTCTGGTGCTTCGTGAAGGCGAAGTAGTGGCTCTTCTGACAAGGGACCATCTCGCTTAGGCTTAACCCATGTCTGAATTTGAAACTAGAGCCATTCACGTTGCCCAGGATCCTGATGAGCGCACCGGTGGGGTAATTCCACCTATTTACATGACCACCACCCACAAGCAGGACGGTGTCGGTAACCTTCGCAATGGTTTTGAATACAACCGTGCAGCAAACCCAACCAGATCAGCACTGCAGGAAGCCTTAGCTTCTTTAGAAGGAGGAGCCTTTGCTTTTAGCTTCTCATCTGGAATGGCAGCAGAGGATGCGATTATTCGTGGAGTGCTAAAACCTGGTGACCACGTTATTTTGGCTAACGATATGTATGGTGGTTCCTACCGCCTGTTTGCCAAAGTCTACAAAGACTGGGGCATTGATTTCAGCGTTGCTGATCTAAACAACGAAAATGAATTAGAGGCAGCTTTCGTTGATGGTAAAACTAAATTGGTTTGGATTGAGACACCATCTAACCCGCTGATGACAATTTTTGACATTGCTAAAATCTCGGCAACAGCGCACAAACACAACGCAGTTACTGTGGTTGATAATACTTTTGCGACACCATATCTGCAACGACCACTTGAACTAGGTGCTGACATTGTTTTCCACTCCACCACAAAGTATCTCGGTGGACACAGCGACGTTCTCGGTGGTGCGGTGATTCTGAACAACGAAGATTTAGCCAAGAAGATTGAGTTCATTCAGTTTGCAGTCGGAGCTGTTTCCTCACCTTTTGATTCTTGGTTGACTCACCGGTCGATTAAGACCCTTGCTTTGCGCATGGATAGACACTGCTTCAATGCTCAGTCGGTGGCTAACTATCTAGAAGCTCAAACCGATCTGATTGAAGTCGTTTATTACCCAGGGCTGGAGAATCACCCAGGACACCAGATAGCGGCTAGGCAGATGAGTGGTTTCGGCGGGATGCTTTCGTTCAAAGTCAAAGGCGGGGAGGCCACGGCTAAAAAAGTTTGTTCATCGCTCAAGCTCTTTACTCTGGCTGAAAGCCTCGGTGGTGTTGAGTCACTGGTGAACTATCCGGCTGAAATGACCCATGCCTCTGCCAATGGAACACCATTGGAAGTTCCTAGAGATGTGGTTCGACTATCGGTTGGGGTTGAGCACATTAGTGACATTCTGGCTGACCTAGCCCAAGCCTTAGAAGCCCTCTAGCCCTATTTAGTAGGCTGGTAACGACCACCAGTACCGGTGGCAGTAGTTATTTTGGGTTGTGAAAAGTATGCGCATACTTCTTATTGGCGCAGGTGGCGTTGGCGACGCCGTAGCAAAGATCGCTGCTAAACGTAACTTCTATGAACACATTGTGGTCAGCGACTATGACCAAAATCGTGCCGATAAGACCATATCTTGGATTGAGGCCAAGTATGGCCAAGAAGCTGCAGCTAGGTTCTCTTCAGCCAAGATTGATGCTTCGAACGCAGCAGCGGTTGCCCAGTTGATAACCGAGCAGAAGATTGACTACGTTATCAACGCGGTTGAGCCTAAGTTTGTTCCGACCATCTTTGCCGCCTGCTACACAGCAGGAGCTAACTACCTTGACATGGCTCTTTCGCTCAGTGAACCGCACGAGCACGATCCATTCCATAAGACTGGAATCAAACTGGGCGATTCTCAGTATGCCTTGAATGAGCAGTGGCAGCGCGCTGGCAAGTTAGCGCTGATTGGTATTGGTGTGGAGCCTGGCCTTAGCAACATCTTTGCTAAGTATGCGGCCGATAACCTGTTCTCTGAGATTGATGAGGTGTCGGTCAAAGATGGTGGCAACCTGGTGGTCACCAATGATGCCGGAGAAGAAATCTTTGCACCATCGTTTTCTATTTGGACCACCATCGAAGAGTGTCTAAACCCACCAACCCTGTTTGAAAAGAAGAAGGGTTGGTTCACAACAGCACCGTTTAGTGAGCCGGAAGTATTTGAATTCCCAGAGGGCATCGGTGCGGTTGAGTGTGTGAATGTTGAGCATGAAGAGATCAGCATGCTACCTAGAACCATGAAGGTTGGCAGAGTGACCTTCAAGTATGGTTTGGGTTCAGATTTCATTGGTGTGCTCAAGACCCTTCACCGTCTAGGTCTTGATGCAACGAAGCCAGTCAGAGTTAGATCAGCTCAGGGACCGGTTGAAGTTGCCCCTCGAGACGTAGTGGTTTCGGTTCTGCCAGACCCGGCCAGCATTGGCCCCAGGATGACCGGTAAAACCTGTGCTGGTGTTTTAGTAACCGGTAAGTCCAAAGACGGAACACCGAGAGCCACCTACCTATATCACGTAGCCGATAACGCCGAAACTATGGCTGCAATTGAAGCTCAGGCAGTAGTCGCCCAAACCGCATTCAACCCGGTGATTGCCCTTGAATTAATATCCCAGGGTATTTGGCAGGGGGTAGGGGTCATGGGTCCTGAAGAATTTGACCCTAAGCCCTTCCTCGATCTAATGTCAGCCTCTACGGGTTACCAAGAGAAATGGGTATCCCAGGAACGTCTACCAGCTAGCCAACTGAGACATCCATAATGTTTGCCAGAATCGCAACAGCAGAAGATTTCGATTTGCTTCTTGAAATATTCAATGAACACAGCATGCATGTTGCCCCGGAGCTTGGAACAAACGGGATTAGCTGGGCTGAGGACTTCATTCAAGGATTCCCAGATATTTCTCCAGCATGGATTCTTTCCGATACCGATGACTCAGAACCTTTTGCTATTGGGAATCTAAATCCGAGCGCTAACGCCAGAAGGTTTCAGGCTGATATCTCAGTAAGACCCAGTGTTGATCGCATCCCTGAAGTGATCAGTTTCTTTAGGGATAAAGCGCTGGAATACGGTGACGGCTGGGCATTCTGGATTATCTGCAATGACAACGATGAGCCTTACAAGAGGGCTCTAGTCGACCAAGGATTCAAAGTAAACCGTTACTTTAATACTCTTCGTCGCGAACTTCACTCAGAGGCAGAGCCGGAAATACCGGCTGGGCTAAGCACTAGGCTGGTTGATCTATCCAGCGATGCGGATATGAGGGATTGGCATAATTTGAGGCTCGATGCGTTTAGCAAGCACTTCGGTTTCATTCCAAGACCTTTTGAACAGTTCGCGGAGATTATGCGAAGAGATCCAGTCATGAAAATTTCGGAAATCCACGTTCTATATGAGGGTGAAACTCCGGTGGGTTATCTTTGGATAAACGATGAAGTCGCTCACGAACTGACCGGTTATGTTGCAAACCTGGGTGTTGCTCATGCCCACCAAGGTAAGGGTTACGGGCAATATTTACTAGCTAAAGCAATAGCAGGTTATGCGGCTAGAGGTTTCAAGTTTGTTGATCTTGGTGTGGATACCGGTAACGAGTCAGGTGCTCTTCGTCTCTATGAGAAGATGGGCTTCAAGAAAGTAACCACCTGGGTTCAATATGAAGACTAAAGACTTTGATGTTGTAATCATCGGTTCCGGGTTTGGTGGATCGATTGCAGCTCTTCGGCTGACTGAAAAGGGCTATAAAGTGCTGGTAATTGAAGCGGGCCGACGCTTTGCGGATAATGAGTTTGCCAAGACATCTTTTAGGCTCAGTAAGTTTCTGTTCTTTCCAAGGCTAGGGCTTAGAGGTATTCAGCGTATTGATTTACTGAGCAATGTCATGGTTATGTCTGGAGCTGGTGTTGGCGGTGGTTCTCTGGTTTATGCCAATACTTTGTATCGACCACCAACATCCTTCTTTAAGACCGGCACCTGGGCTTCGATGTGTGACTGGGAGAGCGTTTTAGCCCCCTACTATTTGCAAGCAGAGAAGATGCTCGGAGTAGAGACCAACCCATTCTTATCGCCGAGTGATATTGAACTTAGGAAAGCAGCCGACAAGCTAG
The DNA here is from genome assembly GCA_030832065.1 of Rhodoluna sp. Lineage (GTDB taxonomy): Bacteria > Actinomycetota > Actinomycetes > Actinomycetales > Microbacteriaceae > Rhodoluna. The sequence continues at coordinate 18,398 of JAURJV010000004.1, forward strand.
GCTATGGCGAGTGCTTTCAGATGGCCCCGCTGGGAATCTATTTCGGCGAAGCAGGTGTCACTAAACCAGATCCATACTTTGGTGGAGTTGGACCTGAGCGCACCGGCTGTATTAACTGCGGGGAGTGCATGACCGGTTGTCGCCACGGTGCTAAAAATACTTTGGTGAAGAACTACCTGTATTTAGCTGAGAAGGCTGGAGCACAGGTAATAGCTGAGACCACGGTTACCGACATCATCGATTCCAAAGCTGGCTATCGGATTGAAACTAGAAGCAGCTCGGGCTGGAGTAAAACTGAGTCATACACAGCAGATCAGGTAATAGTTGCAGCTGGTGCCCTAGGGACGGCCAAGCTATTACACAAAACCCGTTCCCGCGGCAACCTTACCGGCATGAGTGACAAGTTAGGTTTCCTGAGTAGAACCAACAGCGAGTCGCTTCTAGGTGTGGTTGCTAAGGGCAAGCAGATCGACTTTTCTTCCGGTTCAGCGATAACTTCATCGGTTTTCCCTGACCAACACACCCACGTAGAGCCGGTGCGTTACGGCAGGGGTTCAGGATTCATGGGAATCATGGAATCAGTCATGGCTTCTGGTCCGAAAGGGCAAACCCCTAACCTGTGGTGGTTATTGGTGGCTACCTTCAAGAAACTCACTCGGATGCCAAGTTTCTATAACCTCAGAACCTGGCCGGAACGAACTTTGATCCTGCTGGTTATGCAGGCCAGAGACAACTCACTGATCACCTTTATCAAGCGGGGAATCTTCGGCAGGAAAGTCAGCTCAAAGCAGGGTCACGGCGAGGAAAACCCAGCTTGGGTACCTAAAGGACATGAACTGGCTAAAGTGCTTGCCGAGCAGTTTGATGGAACTGCAGGTGCTGTGATCACCGAACCATTCGGTATTCCGATGACCGCTCACTTCCTTGGCGGAGCAGTTATCGCCGAGAGTCCGGAACGGGGTGTTCTAGATGGTTACCTGAGGGTCTTCGGCCAACCAGGCCTCCACATCCTCGACGGAGCAGCCCTGTCGGCTAACCCTGGAGTAAATCCTTCGCTCAGCATTGCCGCTCAAGCCGAGTGGGCTTGTTCACACTGGCCGAATAAGGGTGAACCGGATAAGCGACCTCAGTTGGGTTCGGCTTTTAAAGTAATAGCTCCGACCAAACCGAATAACCCAGTGGTGCCAAGAGGTGCTTACGCTGAACTGAAAGTAATCGTCAGCTAATTACATGGAGAGGGATTTCCGCTTTCGGAATATCCCCTGAGCAATTGCAGCTCCAAACAAAATAATCAAACCACCGACAGGTTCAAACCACTTGAGCTGTTCACCCAAGAGCAGGACACCGAGCGAAACGGCAATCAGTGGAGTTAGCAGAGTCACCGAAGAGCTAACTGCTGAACCAACCTGTTTTAGCAGTGGGTAGTAGAGGGTGTATGCGATACCGGTACCGAAGATACCCAAAACACAAATTGCTCCAACCGAGTTCCAGGTTAGTTCACCGGTAAGTAGAACTGGTTGGCTGAAGTAGAAGGGAGCAAGAATAATTGTTGCCCCACCAATTTGTCCGAGCGCAGCAACTTCCATGGCAGCACCTCTAGGTTGGATAAATCTTCTAATGAAAGGTCCACCGAAACCGTAGCAGCTGGCCGCAACCACGACCGCGACAACGGCTAACCAGGAATCGGTTTGGATACCATCCCAAATTCCAATCAGAGTTAGCACTCCGATCACACCAACAAATAATCCGATGATCTGATTCCTAGATACCTTCTCACCGCGGAAAATAGTAAGCAGTGCGATAACTGTTGCCACCGGAGTAATTGCATTAGCCATACCGGCAAAAGCCGAGGAAACGTGATGCTCCCCGTACGCAAATAGAGCAAAGGGTAAAGCGGTGTTGAATGAACCAACTGCAAAACTCAGCCCAAATAGTTTCCAGTCTCTGGGAATTACAATTCTTCGCCAGAGGATGATCGAGTAGAGGGTGAGTGCTCCCAATAGGCAGCGCCAGAAAGCCAGCCCGATGGGCGAGAACGAAGTGTTCGCGATGGCTATAAAGAAAAAGGATGAACCCCAGATGAGCCCAGAACCAAAGTAGTTGAAGATCCAACTTCTTTCACGGGATTGTCTAGGCACCATGTCAGCCTACCTAA
>JAURJV010000005.1 GCA_030832065.1 Rhodoluna sp.
CCCATCGAGATTTCTGGGTTCACTTACTCAGTTCTGAATGTGACGATTATTGCGGAGAGTGGAACCCTGACGGTTCAGGACGATGGATCGCTACTTACTTTGAACCCAGGATACCCTTCACTTACTGACCAGACTGAGATTGCTTTCCACGGTAATGCCGCCGACGTCGCAGCTGCGCTGCAGACTGACGTCTCATGGACATCACCAGGAGATTCGAGCAGTTCGTCGGATCTGAAGCTCAAAATACAAATAGGTGAATTCAAAGAGGGAACTTCATACGACACCACAACAGGCCACAGCTATGTTTTCGTAACTGATTTGACCTCATGGCCGGATGCCCAAGCTGCAGCCAAACTTATGACAGTCAATGGTAAGAGTGGTTACCTAACCAACATTTCTTCCGCAGAGGAAAACGAGTTTGTCAAAAACAAGTCCGGTGCGATCAGTGTTTGGATTGGTGCAACCATGGACTTAGACCTGGTTAATGCAGCTCGCACTGCTGCTGGTAAATCACTTCTAACCGTTGATCCTCAGCCAAATGGAGACATGTATTGGGGAGCTGGACCTGAAGCCGGCACTCATTTCTCTAGTGGTCTAACCAATACTTCTCCAGTTGATGGGCTCTATGAAAGTTGGGCAAATGGTGAGCCAAACAATGCTGGTGGTAATGAAGGTTGTGGAGTTACCAACTGGAATGGTTTCAACGGAATGTGGAATGACCTCAACTGCACGTGGGAGAATTCATACCTAGTTGAGTTCGATACTGAGCTTTCTGACTTTGAATCTATCTTTACAACTTGGGACAACATCACTGGTACCGATAGTGACGCATTCCCAGGTGACGGATCGACCGAAGAGGAAGTTAAGGCTCTAGCTGACACCGGATACAACCCACTGTTGATTTTCGGTTTCGCAGCCCTGCTACTTGCTGCCGGAGTTTACTTCAGCCGTGAGGCACGCAGACACTAAATAAGCGTTAGGCAAAATGGGATTGCGTAAGCCATCCCATTTGTTCTTAAGCCCTATTTGAGCAAACTCGCCATCTGCTTGTAGATGAGTTTTGCGGCATAAAGCGGATTGATTCTCGAGAGTATGTCCATAGTCTTGGCATCTTTACCAATCACAAGGCGAGGCTTGTTGTTCGCAATCGCATCAACCATCAGCTTGGCCGCCACATCCGCTTTAGTGGTAGGGAAGTTGGATTCGCTTGATTCTGCAGTCATGGCTGTCATACCTGAGTTGGCAGCAATGTTGGTCTCGATTGCACCCGGGAAAACTATGGTGACGCCAACCTTGGTATTCATCAGTTCTGATCTGAGCCCCTCGGTAAACAGCTTTATTGCGGCCTTAGAAGCCCCATACACGCTTTGACCCGGAACCGGTGCGTAAGCACCCATGGAGGAGACGTTGAGGATGTGGGCGGAAGGTCGGGAGATTAGGCCAGGCAGGAAAGCCTTGGTTAACATGAGCGGTCCATTAAAGTTCACATTCATCACGTGCATTGCATCTTTCATGCTGAGCTCGTTAACTTTCACGAAAGGTTGAATGATTCCAGCGTTATTGATTAGGGCATCCACTTCACCGAGAGCTTTGGTAACTGCAGCTGGTAACTTGGCAACAGCGGCGCTGTCGGCAACATCCAGCAGATGAGTGGAACACTCCGCTTTGAGAGCACGGACCATTTTTTCGGTCTCTGCCAAGGTTTCTTTTCTAAAATCCACTAGAGCAATCTTTGCTTTACGTCTGGCTAGCTCAAGTGAGATTTCCCTGCCCATGCCGCTGCCAGCACCAGTAACCACTACAACCTTGTTGGTTAGATCCATTTTGGCTCCTCTGTTTAGTCCGATATCAGCCTAGCCCTCCAGAACCACGGGGAAAACCTAACCAAACTTATAGAATCTGTAATAACTGCTGGTTACTGGATCTGGGGGATTTGGGTGTTTGAACAAGTGCTGTTAGATGTTGCGAGAGCGATTAGCGTTCAGGTGCCGATTCTGATACCGGGCATCTTTTTTATTGTGGCGATCAAGAAAAACTGGCTGGCCTGGTCTAATAAACCAATTGATTTTGGTACTGGACTGTTTGGTGAGAATAAGAATTGGCGCGGAGCAATCTTCTACATCTTCGGAGCAATACTCGTGACTTACCCGATGCATCTCCTGTCACTTAGCCAAGCTTGGGTAGCACCGGTTTTTCAGGCAAACTGGTGGCTCCTAGGATTCTCATTCGGTTCAGCCTATGTTTTAGGTGAACTAGTGAACAGTTTCATTAAGAGACGCATCGGCATCAAGCCTGGGGCTCAACCAGGCTCAATAGTAGGCAAATACCTTCAAGCCTTTTTCGACAATGCCGATGGGGCACTGGCCTGTGGACTGGTTTTGACCTTCGGCTTTAATGGCGAGCAAAGTTACCTAGTGATTGCTCTGTTTATTTCTTTAGCAATTCATGCTTCAACAGATATTTGGATGCGAAAACTAAAACTTAAGAAAAAGTAACAAAAGCGCCGCAGCTGCTGGAACTGTCAGGTTATCTGTCCCATAGGGTGAGAATCGCTCAACTGCTGTAAGTATCAAAGCAAAGACCAATGCTTCGGGCAGGCTGCTTCCGGTTGCTAGCAGAATGGCTAAAGCTATAAGGAAAAAAACCAGAGAGCCGCGGATCATCTTGCGCTGTTCTTTGTAGAAGTTGCTGACAAATCCAGCAGCGGTATCAGCGAAAGTAAGAACCAAAATGCTAGGGATGTATATCTTGGGATCCCCAAGCGATATTCCCCAAGTGGTCAGAGCGCCAAGGGGTAGGAATATCTCGCCGTAGGTTCTGCGCTTTACCTCGTGGATCGAGGTGAACCAACCAAAGCGCTGAGAGAAAATTACTACTATCAGCGAGATAGCAGTAAGGATTAGAAAGTGCGGCGACGGCAGCAGTTGGAAGTAGATCACCGAACAGGTTCCAGCTGAAATGTGTGCGAATCTTCTGGTTATTTCGGCATTTAGCTTGAATCTTCTGCGAACATATTCAACCGCTAGCACAAGAGCTAGATAAAGAACGGCCAGTCCTATGGCCAAGAGTGTGGTTTCCATATTATTTCCCCCGAATAAATACGTATTTTGGCTTACTATCTTTCATTCTATTTTGAATTGATTTGCGACTGGCAGCATTCATGCGCTTGGTTAGAAATTTCCCTCGGCTTCGCCAAATTACCTCAGCCAAAGATGAATACTTACCGCCCCAGGCTCTGACCACGTATCTGATATAAGCGGGGTCATAGCTGGCCGCAACCTTATCCTCTGGTCTTACTCCAATCACATGCATCAGGGCATTGAAGACCTCGGTGGTTCGGTATTCGGGCTTTATGTAGACCAGCCCGACCTCGTGAACGTTCTTGATCAGCGGTTCAAAAGCACCCCAGCCGGCCAACTTTCCATCAACATAGACTTGCGCAAGGTTGCCGCCTCGAGCAAGCGCCAGCAGTTCTTCTTTACTTCTTGGGGTGAGCTCTGGCTGAACCAGTGAAGTGTTATAGATCTCGGCTACTGTTTCCGCAATTTTGTCTGCAGCGATAGCAAAGGTAGCCACTACAGCCATAAGAAACTTCCAACAGCTAGAAGAATGGAAACAGGTATCCAGAAAATCAATACTCCGCTCTTGCGGTTCTTGATTCTAGATATCTGCCCCACCGCCAGCAAGAAAAGAACGCCGGCGACAAGCCAATCCCACCATGGCCAATCGGCAACCGGAAGTAGCTCACCGAGGATGTAGGCAAGCAACGCTGCTAGCGATAAATTGCAGGTGATTATTCCGCGGTAGTAAAGCACGTCACCTTCTTCGGTAAAACCCTGAAGGTTAAAAAGTGCGAGACGCAGAACACCGAAAGCTAGAATGCAAAAACCGATCAGGTAACCAAACGGTGCTGGAAGTAGATATTGACTGGTTACCAAAGCTGAGAGCACCGAATAGTTGATGACATCAGAGAGCGAATCCAGTTGCCTACCGAACTCTGAGCTCTTATTTAGTTTCCTGGCCAAATAGCCATCAAGGATGTCTAGTTGAAAGGCTAAGGTTCCAGCAAGGATTGCATACTTGGGCTGATTTGCCAACACGAGCCCAATTGCAGTCCAAGAGCTGGCTAGGGAAGCCAAGGTAGCCAATCCCGGCCAACCAATAGTTCTAATCAAATCTCTGTAATAGCTCATTGTTTAATCGTTCCTGTGTTGCCGTTGACTGTTACCACTTGTCCGTTGCTCAGATAACTGGTTGCCCCCACTGCCGCAACTATAGCGGGAATGCCAATCTCTCTGGCAATAATGGCAGCGTGCGAGAGAGCATTGCCACGTTCGGCAACAATGGCAGCAGCCTGAGTAAACAATAGAGTCCAACCTGGATCGATGTAGTGAACCACTAGCACTTTGCCGCGAACATCAAGGCTGGGGTCAAAACTCTTAACCACGATAACTTCGGCGGTTACCTCACCTGGCGCAACTCCGTTACCGGCTATACCGTCTTCGCCTGCGACTGCTTCAATGTTCACCTGATGCATCGGTGCAATTCGTCCGCTGCCATAAACTGCCAAAGTTTTCTCTAGC
>JAURJV010000017.1 GCA_030832065.1 Rhodoluna sp.
GAAGGTTGAAAGAAGTTCAATGAGGAAAACCAGCGGCAAAAATGCTGATGGAACTCCAGAAGGAATGAGTGCGGTCTTGAAGAAACCCATTCCGTGCTTTTTGATCCCAGCGTAGATAAAAGTGACATAGGCACCAAGTGCCAGAACCAGAGGCAAACCAATTAGCGAGCTGCCGGCGATGTTTAGGGCTGGGATGATTCCAGTTATGTTCATACCGAGCACCATGAAGAAAATTGTGGTCAGCAGAGGTAGGAAGCGATCGCCGTCCTTTTCACCAAGCTGATCGTGTGCGATGCTTCTGCGAACGAATCCGACCGCAATTTCTCCCATCATCTGGAACCTAGATGGAACATACTGCTGGTTTGCATAACTCTTGGCGAAAGCTCTTGTCCAAGCCATGACCAGAACCAGAAGAAGTGTCAGCACAAGAAGGCGAATCAACATGATTCGGTTTATTTCAAAAGGTGTACCGGCAAAGAATATTGCCTCAGGATAGAACTCGCCAATAGTAGGCGGAGCAAAGCCTCCATCGCCTTCTGCGACAGGCTTAACAACGGCGTTAAGCAGCGACAACGTTTGAGCGAACAGCTTCGTCTCCTGTTTTCGGGGCAAGGCGGATTAGACCTCGCGGCGATTTACAGTGCTTTTTCGCTGCAACTAGTGCAAGCGATGTCTAAATGTTATCAGTATCGGAGGGGCCCAAATCCGCTTAACCAGCGAAATATGCAAAATCTAGGGCAATTTTGTAGCTGGTGAGAACCTGGCTTTGGTAACTAGCCAAATGTCCAAAAGTAAGCCGAAAATCACTGTGGCCACCAAGCTGAAGAACAGTACGGGGCCGGCGGCTCGGTCAAACCAATCAACCTGCTTCAGGAAGCCAAAGAGAATTAGAAAAAGCACCATCTTGATCACCCAGCCACCTAGGACCATGGCCATCATTACCCCCAGGTTGAACTTTGAGCCAATGTAAACACTCAGCGCAGTAAGCCCAGAAAAGACAAAAGCCATAACACTGCCTGTCAAACCAGCCCAAACTCCGTTAATTCCGGCAACAAAATAACCAATCAGGGAACCTAAGGCGGCTACTAGCAGGGTCAGCCCAAATCCATATTTCATGACTCTGCCTAGGACGCTCTGGACGCTATCTTGCAACTGCCTTGGCCTTTCTGGTGCGGTATTTGATGAGTGCCGGCCAAATTGTGTAAAGCAGTGAAGCCCCAATCGAAGTAACAGCAAACAGGACTACCCACATCAAATCCGTAAGGAACAGCAGCAGGCAGCTCACTGAAACCGAAGCACTCCAGAAGTAAAAGACCAGGACAGAACCAAGGTGAGAGTGACCGAAATCTTGAAGCCGGTGATGCAGGTGACGTCGATCCGCTGCGAAGGGTGACTTTCCAGCCGCCAGTCTTCTAACTACGGCGAGGGCAAAATCCAGTAGCGGCAAAATCAAAATTGAGATTGGCAAAATTAGTGGCAGCACAGCCGGGACTAAGTCGTCTCGATTTAGTGAGGCAGGGTCGATCTGACCGGTCACAGTAAGAGCCGAAGTGGTCATCAGCAAACCTAAGAGTAAAGCTCCCCCGTCACCCATAAATATCTTGGCTGGACGCCAGTTGTGTGGCAGGAATCCAATACACATACCTATCACGATGGCCGAGAGCATTGTGGCCAGGTTGAAGTAGTTGGTCGGTGAAACCTGTTGCGCGAGCAAATAAGAGTAAATAAAGAAGACGATGGTTCCAATCAGTACTACACCCGCTACAAGTCCATCCAGTCCATCGATGAAGTTGACCGCATTCATGATGAGCACTGCGATAAAAATTGTTACAACAAACGAAACCCCAAAGGACCCAACCGTAATTCCAAATATTGGAAGGGATACTATTTGAACTCCATTCCAAGCTAGAACTCCTGCCGCCATAAACTGCCCGGCTAGTTTTAGCGTCCAGTCCAAGTCATACAGGTCATCTAAGAAGCCAATCAGCATAATGATTAGTGCCGACGCCGCGATAGCAAGAATTGGTAGTGGATCACTGAAAACTACATCAAACCAGCCAATCGGTGCGGCAATCAAAAGCGAAACAACAAATCCCAGGAACATCGCAACACCACCGATACGTGGAGTCGGCTTCTCGTGCATATCTCTGCTTCGGATAGCCTTCGGATAGATGTTGTATTTAACTGCCAGTTTGCGAACTAGAAATGTTGCCAGGTAGGTGACTACCCCGGCAACAGCCATCAAAAGTAAATAGGCTCTCAACTGACTGGGCTCTCCAGAAGATCACCAATCACGGATCTGATCTTCGCCTCACTCAGCGCACCACTTCTAATTACCTTTACCTTTCCAGAGACACTGTGATTTCCTGCAGCGTCATAGGAATCAACCAGATCGGTCATGTCCAAAATAGTTGATGCCTCACCCTTGGGTGAATTACCGGCATCAAGATAAACCGCAACTGAGTCTTGGAGATAGTCAAAAGCTTGTTGACAGGTGGTGGCAGCTGGTTGACCAGTCAGGTTGGCACTGGATACAGCTAGCGGTCCGGTCTCCTCAATCAACGCCAAAGTGATTTTGTGATCAGGGACTCTAATTGCAACGGTTCCCCTGGTTTCACCCAGATCCCAATCAAGCGAAGGCTGAGCTTTGAAAATCATAGTAAGTGCACCAGGCCAAAAGGTTTCAGCAAGTGAAACGGCAGCTTCTGGTAAAGATTCGATAAGAGCTCTAGCTTGGGATAGTCCGGTAACCAGAACCGGTGGTGGCGACTGTCGGCCACGACCCTTTGCATCTAATAGTGCTTGAACCGCTTCCGGCGAAAAAGCATTTGCTGCTATTCCATAAACCGTATCGGTTGGTAACACCACTAGCTCTGTTCTACCAAGAGCAACTTTTGCTAATCGCATACCGGTAAGTAAATCGGTATCAACTGAACAGTCAAAGATCTTCTGCATAGACACCTCCTATCGACGAGCACTAACAGCACGGTCACGCCCAGCTAAATCCTGATGAGTAATAACTTCTTGCCACCCTGTAGCCAATAGTATTGCCCGAACCGACTCCCCCTGCATATCTGCGTGTTCTATCACCAGTCGGCCCCCTGGTTTCAGCAGTCGCTTAGCGGTGACTTCAACTTTTCGAACAATATCTAATCCATCATTACCGCCGTAAAGCGCTAACTTGGGGTCGTGCAGTTGAACTTCAGGATAGATCGGCACCATGTCATCCGGAATGTATGGTGGGTTTGAAATTACCAGATCTACTTGGCCATCTAGATCTGGAAAGGCATCAGCTAAATCGCCTTGACGAAGTTCAGCTTTCGGCCCGTATTTAGCAAAGTTTCGCTCCGTGTATTTCATCGCATCGATACTGAGCTCGCAAGCAAACACTCTAGAACTGGGAAGTTCAACGGCTATCGATAGCGCAATCGCTCCAGAGCCGGTCGCCAGATCAACCACGATAGGTCTTTCAACTTGCATGTCGCGAATCAGATCGATTGCAATACCAGTGACCACTTCGGTTTCAAATCTTGGCACGAAAACTCCCGGGCCAACTTCTAGTTCTAGTTTTCTAAAAGCTGCAGTACCGGTCAGATGTTGTAGCGGGAATCTCTCTTCCCTCTTGGTAACAAGAAGGTCGAAGTCATTAACCTGATCCTCACTGAGCTGCTCACCAGCAATAGCTTTAGCCAATACTTCACCACGATTTATGCCAAGGAAAAAAGCCAGCAGTAACTCTGCATCCGCTTGGTGAGATTCAATACCAGCTTCAGCAAACCTTCGGCTTGCTTCAGTTAGCACTGCAGCGAATTTCATTACGAAGCTTCTCCGAGCGCTGCCAATCTGGCTTCCTCATCGGCTGCGATGGCTGACTGAACTACTGGTTCAAGTGCTCCATCCATGACCTGATCCAGGTTGTATGACTTGTAACCGGTGCGGTGATCGGCAATTCGGTTCTCCGGGAAGTTGTAGGTACGGATTCGTTCACTTCGGTCAACAGTTCTAACCTGAGACTTTCTAGCCGCTGACTGCTCCGCATCAATTGCTTCTTGCTGGGCAGCTAACAACCTTGCCCGAAGCACGCGCATGGCGGCTTCACGGTTTTGCAACTGTGACTTCTCATTCTGCATCGAAACCACAATTCCGGTTGCCAAGTGTGTGATTCGAACCGCGGAGTCAGTCGTATTTACCGATTGACCACCGGGACCGGAGGATCGGAAAACATCGATACGGATATCGTTAGGGCTGATTTCAACTTCTTCAGGCTCATCAACTTCAGGGAAGACTAGTACGCCAGCTGCGGAGGTGTGGATTCGTCCTTGAGTTTCAGTAACCGGAACGCGCTGAACTCGGTGAACTCCACCCTCGTATTTCAGATGAGCCCAAACTCCTTCAGCGGGATCGGTTGAGTTACCTTTGATAGCCAACTGGACATCTTTGTAACCACCAAGATCAGATTCGTTCTTATCGAGAATCTCAGTTTTCCAACCCTTGCTGTTTGAGTACTGGATATACATTCTCAAAAGATCGGCTGCAAACAGAGCAGATTCCGCTCCACCTTCACCAGCTTTAATTTCCATGATGACATCACGGCCATCATCGGGGTCTCGAGGAATAAGTAGTCTTCGAAGTTTCTCGTTTGCTTCGTGGAGTTTTTCTTCCAAACTGGGAATTTCTGCTGCAAACTCTTCGTCTTCTTTGGCCATGTCTCTGGCAGCGTTCAGGTCATCCTGAATCGAATTGACCTGGTGATAAGCCGTGACGATAGCGTTTAGTTCCGCATATCTTCTATTTAGCCTCTTGGCCAACGCTGGGTTGGCATGGACAGAAGCATCAGATAGCTGACTTTGCAGTTCTTCATGCTCAGCCAGCAAAGCCTGGACTGAACTTAGCATTATTCTCCGTCTGAACCAGTTGGGACCGGCATTGACTTCTGCACCATCATCAGGAACTCAACGTTGCTCTTAGTTTCCTTCAAACGGTTTAGGACAAGTTCAAGTGCCTGCTGCTGCTCAAGACCGGCTAGAGCGCGGCGAAGTTTCCAAACAATCTTGGTCTCATCAGGGTTCATCAACATCTCTTCACGGCGAGTACCGGAGGCGTTGACGTCAACAGCAGGGAAGATTCTCTTGTCAGCCAACTGGCGTGACAGACGAAGTTCCATGTTTCCAGTTCCCTTGAACTCTTCGAAGATAACTTCATCCATCTTCGAACCAGTTTCAACCAGAGCAGTAGCAAGGATGGTGAGTGATCCACCATCTTCAATGTTTCTAGCTGCACCAAAGAAACGCTTCGGTGGGTAAAGTGCTGATGAGTCAACACCACCGGAGAGAATACGTCCAGAGGCTGGAGCTGAAAGGTTGTAGGCGCGACCTAGACGGGTAATTGAGTCAAGTAGCACAACTACGTCGTGACCCATCTCAACTAGGCGTTTGGCACGCTCAATCGCAAGTTCGGCGACCGTGGTGTGATCTTCAGCTGGACGGTCAAAAGTCGAAGCAATGACTTCACCCTTAACTGTTCGCTGCATGTCAGTAACTTCTTCAGGGCGCTCATCAACTAGAACCACCATAAGGTGAACCTCAGGGTTGTTAGCGCTGATTGAATTAGCAATTGCCTGAAGTACCAGTGTCTTACCTGCCTTTGGCGGTGAAACGATCAGTCCACGCTGACCCTTACCGATTGGGGCAACCAGGTCGATGATTCTGGTGCTGAGCTTGTTTGGCTCAGTCTCGAGACGAAGACGGGTCTGTGGGTATAAAGGAGTTAGTTTTCCAAACTCAACACGATTAGCAGCCTGCTCTGGAGGTAGCCCGTTGATCGAGTCAATTCGAACTAGCGCGTTGAACTTCTGGCGACCTTGGTTTTCACCTTCACGTGGCTGACGGATGGCACCAATAACGGCGTCACCTTTACGCAGTGAATACTTCTTTACCTGACCAAGCGAAACATAAACATCGTTAGGGCCAGCTAGGTATCCGCTGGTGCGAACGAATGCGTAGTTATCAAGAATGTCCAAGATACCGGCGACAGTGATTAGAACATCGTCAGGAGAAATCTCTGGCTCTGCTTCTTCACGGTCATTTCGGTTTCCACGGTTATTGCGATCACGATCACGGAAGCGATCGTTGCGGTTACGATTACGGTTGCGGTTCCTTGAGTTGTTGTTTGGACGCTCAGGACGCTCGGTGTCGTATTCGCGAGCCGGACGGTCAGTCTTTGGCTCTTCTGAAGTTTCTGAAGTTTTCTCAACCTTAGGTGCTTCTACCTTTGGCTCCGCTGCCTCACTGGACTTACGCGCGCGGGTAGGTTTCTTAGCTTCGGTTGGTGCCTCTGATGTTTCCGCAGAAGTTACTCTTCTGGTTCTCTTTGGCGTAGTTTCTTTTTGGATTTCATCCATGTGGTTATGACTCTTTCTTGTATGGCAATTGGTTTCAGTGTTTGAGGTGAATTGCCTGGATGCATGACCCCTGTCATGCGGTATCCGTAAGGTTTACGGGATTTAGTACAAAATCGCTAGGAACTAGCGGTACTCCATTACTGTAGCACCTTTGAAATCAACCGCCAACAATAATGGTCGCCATTGTGGGAAGTTTTTTGCTGAAAGCCTTGCTGCGGCTAGCCTTTGGGCGGGATCGCTAGAGAGCACTAGGACAGATGGCCCAGCTCCAGAGACCACTGCGGCGTGCCCTTCAGCCCGTAATGCGGTTATTAGAGCCTGAGTTTCAGGCATTGCGGAGGCACGATAGGACTGGTGCAGTCTGTCTTCGGTAGCCGCTAAGAGCAGTTCTGGTGATTGAGTCAGTGCTGCCACTAGAAGTGCAGATCTGGACAGATTGAATACAGCATCGTCATGAGAAACCGACTCTGGCTGCAGACTTCTAGCTAACTCAGTAGACATCTTATTTTTCGGGACTAACACTAAAGGTGATACTCCGCGGTGAACAAAGAGTTTCTTGTGTTTCGGACCGGATGCATCCTGCCAAGCGATGTTCAGTCCACCAAAGAGTGAAGGTGCAACGTTGTCTGGGTGACCTTCGATATCGGTGGCTAACTTGAGCATTAGCGCAGAATCTAATTCAGCAACGCCTTCGAGTAAACCTTTAGCCGCCATGATTCCAGCCACCACAGCGGCACCCGAGGAGCCCATGCCCCTGCCGTGTGGAATGTAATTGTGGGCAACAATTCGCATACCGGGCATCGGTATGCGAAGTTCAGCAAAGGTATGAGCAATTGCTCGAACTATCAAATTGGTTTCATCGGTTGGAACTTCGCCCTCGCCCTCACCTAAAACCTGAACCTGAATATCTGTGGCATCAACTGTTTCAACTTCAAGTTCATCGTAAAAAGATAAAGCTAAACCCAAGGTGTCAAAACCTGGCCCCAAGTTAGCGGTGGTGGCTGGCACCTTAACAATTACCTTGCGTCCAATCATGGAATTCAGTTCACCAAATTTCATGTGTTCCGCTCCAAGCCAAGTAGCTCTGCAACCTCAGCTGCATTTTTGGAACACGAGGTTGGTTTTACTTCTTCACCGTGCTCATCTTTCAAAGCCCAACCCACATCTTTCAAACCGTGGCCAGTAACTGTGATTACGATCTTGGCACTCGCTGGCAACTTGCCTAACTTGGCAAACTTCAAAAGTCCCGCTGCTCCGGTAGCAGATGAGGGTTCGACAAACACTCCAACTTCATTGGATAAGTATCTGTGCATCCAGAGAATTTCAGCGTCGGTTACTGTGTCAAATTCACCACCCGAAACTTCCTTAGCCTTCATCGCCAGATCCCACGAAGCTGGGTTGCCAATCCTAATCGCGGTTGCGATTGTCTCGGGGTTTGCGATTGGGTGCCCCGCAATAAATGGCGCTGCCCCTTCGGCTTGAAAGCCAAGCTGCTTAGGTAAGTCTTTGATGAATCCATCCCGCTGTAATTCAAGATAGCCCTTGAAATAAGCCGAGTAGTTACCGGCATTACCCACCGGCATCACGTGATAGTCAGGAGCAAAGCCCAAGTTGTCGAATACCTCAAAACTGGCGGTCTTCTGTCCTTCCAAACGGTCAGGGTTCACCGAGTTGACCAAATGAACAGCGTAATTTTCGCTGAGATCCCTAGCCAGCACTAAACAGTCATCAAAGTTTCCTTGAACCTGCAGAATGTGAGCTTTGTGGGCGATGGCCTGGGCTAACTTACCCAGAGTAATTTTTCCCTCAGGGATCAGTACAACGGATTTGATTCCAGCTTTTGCCGCATAAGCCGCAGCACTGGCTGAGGTGTTTCCGGTCGAAGCACAAATGACTGCTCTTGCCCCGTGAGCGATTGCCTTAGAGACAGCCATAGTCATTCCACGGTCTTTGAATGAGCCAGTTGGGTTCATTCCTTCAACTTTTAACCAAACTTCATTGACCCCAAAGAGCTTGGCTAACACTGGCGCGTGCACCAGTGGGGTTCCACCTTCGCCAAGAGTTATGACAGGCGCGCTCCTGTCGATGTCTAGTCGATCAATGTATTCCGCGATAACACCGCGCCACTGCTTAGCCATCACTCCCCCTCAACCCGAATCACCGAGGTGATTTGTTCGACTGCTGGACTGGAACGAAGTTCTGCTACCACTTCAGCTAAAGCTTTATCAGTTGCTAGGTGAGTTCCAATTTCAAGCCAAGCGGTGGTTTCCGCTTCAATCATTTTGGAACTCTGTTCAACCATCTCAATCGAAACGTCGTGTTTCGCGAAAATGTTTGCAACCTGGGCTAACACACCTGGTTGATCCGAAACTTCAAGGGTGATCTGGTACCTGGTGTGGATGCGACTGATCGGTAAGACGGCAAGATCGGCATGCACCGAATCAGCAAGACCAGGACCACCAGCCACATGTCGTTTGGCTGCAGAAACTAAATCACCCATTACCGCCGAGGCTGTTTGCAAACCACCGGCACCTGACCCATAAAACATAAGTGAACCGGCTGCTTCAGCTTCAACGAAGACAGCGTTGAATGCCCCGTGAACCGAAGCCAGTGGGTGCTCAACTGGAATCATCGCGGGATACACTCGAACCGAAATGCCTTCGGGATCATCACCGTCAGCGGCGATTTTTTCACACATCGCCAGAAGCTTGATGACATAGCCATCACGTTTAGCTGCCGCAACCTGTTCGCTGGTGATCTTGGTTATACCTTCACGGTAAACCTTGTCCATTGGAACTTCGGTGTGGAAAGCCAGCGATGCCAAGATAGCTGCCTTCTGTGCGGCGTCATAACCTTCCAGGTCTAAATCCGGATCAGCTTCAAGGTAGCTCAAGCGGTCTGCTTCAGCGATGGCTTCCTTTAGTGATGTGCCAAGGGTGTGCATGCGATCCAAAATGAAGTTGGTTGAACCATTTACGATGCCCATAATGCGTTTCACCTTGTCGCCAGCTAGCGACTCACGAAGTGGGCGAATTATCGGAATTGCTCCTGCAACTGCCGCTTCAAAATAGAGCTGAGCCCCCACTTGCTCGGCAGCATCGAAAAGCTCTGCTCCATTATTGGCTAGCAGCGCTTTGTTCGCTGTGATCACATCACAACCCGAGTTCAGTGCCTGCAGAATTAGAGTTCTAGCCGGTTCAATTCCACCCATTACTTCAATCACAATGTCAGCGCTAAGAATTAGTGGCTCGGCAGTTGTGGTAATCAGATTTTCTGGAATCTGGTAGTCGCGTTTAGCATTTTTGTCTCTGACTAAAACACCAACCAGTTCAAGTTCGGCCCCCACTCGCATGGCGAGCTCTTTTTTATTTTCGATAAGAATTTTTGCTACTTGGGAACCAACTGAACCTGCTCCCAGTAGAGCTATCTTTAGCGGACGATACTCAATCATTTATTGACCTTTGCATCTCGAGCCAGTAGGTCAACTTCCGTTTCGGCACGAACCAGCAGATCAGCCACTCCGTTGGAAACTGCAACCATCGCTGGCCTGGTCAAATAGTTGTAGTTACTAGCCAACGAGAAGCAATATGCTCCTGTGGTTGCTACGGCCACTAAGTCATTAGCCGTTATGTCTTCAGGTAGGTAAGCATCCCTTACGACAATATCTCCCGACTCACAGTGCTTACCAACAACCCGAACAAGTGCTGGTTCCGCAGCTGAAGTTCTTGAGACCAGGGCAACACTGTAGTCGGCTGAATATAGAGCAGGTCTGGCGTTGTCACTCATCCCACCATCAATGCTCACGTACTTTCTTACCTGCTCATCCTCGCCAACGATCACATCTTTTATTGTGCCCACGTTGTATAAAGTGATGCCAGCAGGACCGGCAATGTAACGTCCAGGCTCGAAGGCTAGCGCGGGAATATCAATTCCCAGTTGACTGCACTGACTCGCCACCGCATCAATTATGGCCTTGGCTATCTCTTCAATTGGTAGAGGTCCGTCTGAACTTGTGTAGGCGACACCGAAGCCGCCACCTAAGTTGAGTTCCGGAACCTCTCCAGTTTTAAGAAGCTCTGCGTGGACCTTTAGTAGTCGTTTCGCAGCTTCAATGAATCCTTCAACCGCAAAAATCTGTGAGCCGATGTGTGAGTGAAGACCTAAGAATTGAAGATGACTGTGGGAACGTATCTTTGCAACAATCTCTGGAACGTCAGCTAAAGCGATACCAAATTTCTGGTCCTCTCTCGCCGTAGCTAAATACTCATGGGTGTGAGCGTGCACTCCAGTATTTACTCTCAGTCTCACCGGTTGAATCATGTCCTGTGCTCCGGCTGCGGATGCAATTCGTTCAATTTCAATCTCGGAGTCAATCACAATTACGCCAACGCCGGCACTAACCGCTCTACCTATTTCTGAGTGAGACTTATTGTTGCCATGCAGACCAATTCGAGCTGGCGAAATGCCTCCCGCTAATGCAACTGCGAGCTCTCCTACGGAAGATGTGTCAAGCTGCAGACCGAGTTGATCTATCCAACGAACCACCTCGGTGGTTAGCAATGCTTTACCCGCATAGTAAAGCTTTGCGGTGGTGCCATTGGCAATAGCAGCAAACTCAAAAGCGTTTTTAATTTTCTCAGCTCTTCTAAAAAACTCATCCTTATCAATCACATACAGCGGTGTGCCAAACTTCTGGGCAAGTTCATCGACAGGAACTGAGCCAATCAGAGCGAATCCCTCTTCATCTCGAGAAAGACTGGTTGGCCAAACACCTTCCGCGAAGGCATTCACATCTTCGGGAGCTTTAAGCCAGCTAGGGGCTAATAAATTCTCAGCCATTACATACGCTCCGGAGCGCTAACCCCAAGTACTTTCAATCCGTTAGCCAAGACCACGCTCGCCGCAGTGTTGAGCCAGAGTCTGGTTCGGTGAATGGTTTCGACTGGGTTACCGGAAAGTGGGGTCACTCGGCAGTTGTCATACCAGCGGTGGTAACTTCCAGCAACCTCTTCTAAGTAGCGAGCAACCAAATGGGGTGCACGTTCGATTGCGGCATGGTTCATGATTGCTGGGAATTGGGCCAACTTGGCTAACAGATCCGACTCACTGGCATGGCTTAGTAAACCTGGGTCAAACTCAGATGTTTCAACGCCCAGCGAAGCAGCGTTATTGGCCACCTGTTTGGTTCTAGCGTGAGCATACTGAACGTAGAAGACTGGATTGTCGTTGGTCTTTTTGGATAACTGATCCAGATCTATATCCAGCATGGAGTTAATTGATGAACGAGTCAGAGCATATCTTGCAGCATCAACTCCAACTGCATCAACTAGATCTTCCATCGTCACCACTGTTCCAGCTCGTTTTGACATCCGAACCGGTGCGCCATCTTTAACCAGATTTACTAACTGCCCAATCAGAATTTCTAAGTTGACACCGGGTTCATCTCCGAAAGCCGAACACATGGCCATCATGCGCTGAACATATCCGTGATGGTCAGCACCGAGCATATAGATAGCGCGATCGAAACCGCGTTCACGTTTATCCAGATAGTAGGCAAGATCACCTGCGATGTAGGCTGCTTCCCCATCACTCTTTATGACAACTCGATCCCGGTCATCACCAAAGGTAGTTGACCTCAACCAGATTGCCCCATCCTGTTCATAGATGTGACCTAAGTCTCTCAACTTTGCTATAGCTTTATGGACCGCGCCACTTTCATAGAGCGAGTTTTCGTGGAAGAAAACATCAAAGTGAACACCAAAGTCTTTCAGCGATTGCTTAATTTCGCCGAACATCAATTCGACACCACCGGCTCTGAAAAGTTCCGTAGCTTCAGAGTCCTCTAGTTTTGCCCAACTCGGATTCTCTTTCACTACTGCCGCAGCGATCTGGTTTATGTATTCTCCGGAATAGCCATCCTCCGGTGCTGGTTCAGACTTCGCCGCTGCCAACAGTGACCTGGCAAACCGATCTATCTGTGCCCCATGGTCATTGAAGTAATACTCCCTGGTGACATTCGCCCCCTGAGCCTCAAAGATGCGAGCCAGTGAATCGCCGACCGCAGCCCAACGAGTCCCACCGATATGTATCGGTCCGGTGGGGTTAGCTGAAACGAACTCTAGGTTCATTTTTAGACCAGCGTAAAGACTCCCCTTGCCAAAGTTGCCTCCGGCTTCAACAATCTGCTTGGCAAGTTCACCGGCAGCTGCAGCACTCAGGGTGATGTTGATAAAACCTGGTCCGGCAATGTCGACCTTCTCGACACCCGTGACCTTGGCTAGCTCTTGGGCTAACTTGGTTGCAAATTCTCTCGGGTTCATCCCAAACTTACCCGCGAACTGCATGGCAACATTGGTGGCCCAGTCGCCATGCTCACGATTCTTTGGTCGCTCGATTACTACTTCCGCTGGAAGCTCAGCAGTAGGCAGAACTCCCTGCTGCTGCAGTTGCTGCAGAATCAGCAGAATGTTTTTGGAGAGATCTGCAGGGGTCACGCAAACTACCTTTATATTTCGCTAAAGCACTCTTAGCAAGCCAAACTGCCTGCATGAATATGGCTTAAGTCTATCTAACAGCCTAAATAAAGGCTCAAGAGGCCGCTGGTAGTCTGAGATAAACCCTAAGCCCCTATAGCTCAGGGGATAGAGCACCGCCCTCCGGAGGCGGGAGCGCAGGTTCGAATCCTGCTAGGGGCGCGTGAACATTAACGACATCCTGCACCCCGAAGATATTCTCGCCAGCCTGGGTCCACTGGCACTTGTGGCTGCCTGCCTCATCGTCATTGCTGAGACCGGTTTACTCTTGGGGTTCTTCCTCCCCGGTGATTCCTTGCTTTTTACCGTCGGACTTATGATCGGTGGTGGCGTTATCCAAACACCAATATGGGTTGCCTGTTTAGCTATCTCGATTTCAGCTGTGATTGGTGATCAAATCGGATATTTCATAGGGAAAAAGAGTGGACCGAAGGTATTCAACAAACCTGAGTCCAAGCTATTCAGTCACAAAAATGTTGAAAGAGCCGAAAACTTTTTTCAAAAGTATGGAGCTAAAGCAGTTATCTTTGCTCACTATGTTCCGATCATGAGAACTTTTATCCCGGTTGCTGCCGGTGTTGGAAATATGAAGTACTCGTATTACCTGCGCAACAACATTATTGGAGCATTGAGTTGGGGAATCAGCGTCCCGCTTATCGGTTATTTCTTAGGAAACATAGCTTTCATTCGCGAGCACGTAATTGTTGTTACCTTGGTGCTAATCGCCCTATCCTTCATTCCCGTAACCATGGAAGTGATTAAGGCTAGAAAGCGTTAGATTTCAGGTACTCAATCAGGCCCGAAACAGCACTGGCTCTGTGACTGAGAGCGTTCTTTATCTCAGGTTCTAATTCAGCTGCAGTTACCGCAAAGCCGTCAGGTATAAACACCGGATCATATCCGTGGCCATTGGTTCCACGTTCCTCAAATGCAATGGAACCGTACCAGGTTCCAGTAAAGCTAACTTCCACCTCATCGGTCACTAGAGCTATTGTGCAGACGAAGGCCGCCGCACGGTGTTCAGCTGAAATATCTTTGAGTTGAGCCAGAAGTAGACGTCGGTTAGCAACATTATCTTTTGTGCCAGACCAGATAGCTGTAAAGATTCCAGGTGACCCACCGAGTATCTCCACCTGCAAACCAGAGTCATCTGCAATGGCTGGCAAGCCGGTATGTTGGTGAGCAGCTCGCGCTTTGATTAATGCGTTTTCCAGAAAGCTGACTCCGTCTTCAATCGGTTCCGGCCCTTCGTAACCGATCAATTCCATGCCAACTGGAGCAAGAATAGATCTGAGTTCAGCGACCTTGCCTTGATTGTGGGTGGCTAGAACTAACTTCACTTTAACTATCCAGAGCTTCCTGCTGCTTGCTAGCAAGCTGACTGGTTCCGGATAGCGCTAAGTCGAGCAACTTATTCAACTCGTCACGACTGAAGGCGACTCCCTCAGCGGTTCCCTGCACCTCGACAAAATCTCCCGAACCAGTAACTACAACGTTCATGTCTGTTTCGGCTCGAACATCCTCGGTGTAGGCCAAATCCAGCATCGGCTCACCGTCGATGATTCCAACTGAGATAGCAGCCACCGAATCTAAAATGACCTTGTTTTTAGCTGGAATGTAGCCTTTTTCAACTCCGTACCGAATCGCATCAACCAGCGCAACGTATGCTCCAGTGATTGCTGCCGTTCTAGTACCACCATCGGCTTGCAGAACATCACAGTCAATAACAATCGTGTTCTCACCTAGGGCCTTGAAGTCAACAGCGGCTCGAAGTGCTCTGCCGATCAGCCTTGAGATTTCGTGTGTTCTACCTCCAATTTTGCCTTTGACGCTCTCCCGATCATTTCTCTCGTGAGTTGCTCTTGGAAGCATCGCATACTCGGCGGTAACCCAACCTTCGCCTTTACCGACTTTCCACCTTGGGACACCTGGCGTAAAGGATGCGGTGCATAGAACTTTGGTGGAGCCGAAAGAAATTAGTGCAGAGCCCTCAGCGTGCTCGCTCCAATTTCTTTCGATCTTAACTTCACGTAGTTGATCTTTAGCTCTGCCATCTATTCTCATTTATCCAATTTTCTCTACTGTTTGAACTTCGGGTCCTAAAAATCTTTTAGCCAACTTGGTGAAAGATTCTGCATCACCGGTTGACTGGAACCTAAGGGTTGGTTTACTCGGCTCACTTCTAAGCAGATTGTGTTGGGAAAGAGTGTGGTAAACATCCTTGGCAGTTTCCTCAGCTGAAGAAACCAAAGTAACCGAATCTCCCATCACATAACTCAGTGCTCCGGTAAGCAACGGGTAGTGGGTGCAACCTAAAACTAAAGTGTCGACGCCTTTAGCCTTAATTGGCTCAAGATAAGTTTCTGCAAGTGAAATTAGCTCCGGTCCTGAAGTAACACCACGCTCAACATAATCAACAAATTCCGGACAAGCTGCGCTGACCACATCTAGGTCGACTGCCGCAGCGAAAGCATCATCGTAGGCTCTGGAATTTACAGTTGCGATGGTGCCAATAACGCCAACCTTGCCGTTACGGCTGGCCGCAACCGCTCTTCGAACTGCAGGCTGAATTACTTCAACCACTGGGATGCCTCTGCCCTCGGTGTAGCGTTCTCTGGCATCTCTGAGAACTGCGGCAGAGGCTGTGTTGCATGCAATCACTAAAAGCTTGACGCCTTCATCCACTAGACGGTCCATAACACTCAAAGCTAAGGTTCTAACTTCACTGAGTGGTTTGGGGCCATATGGGGTGTTCGCGGTGTCCCCCAGATAAATTATTGACTCGTTAGGAAGTTGATCAATGATTGCTCGGGCAACGGTAAGTCCGCCAACACCAGAGTCAAAGATACCTATCGGAGCATTATTCACTCGATAAGTCTATTCGCTGCCCTCGTTTTGCTTCATGAGGTCAAAGAGTTCTTTACATTCAGGGCAGACGGGAAACTTCTCTGGGTCTCGACTTGGAACCCAAACTTTTCCACACAGCGCAACTACCGGTGTGCCCATGACAGCCGACTCAACCACCTTGTCCTTGCGGACATAGTGCGCGTATCGCTCATGGTCGCCTGGTTCAAGTGGGACTGTAACTGGATCAACTACTATCTGTGGCTGACTCTTAGTTTCTTGCTGCGACATTACTTGGCTAGCCTGACCGCATCTGCAACGTGAGTTGCAACATCAGCGTGAAAAACAGAAGGGACGATGTATGAAGCGTTTAGTTCATCCGGTTCAACACAATTCGCTAGAGCTCTAGCCGCAGCGAGCAGCATTTTTTCCGTGATTTCCGTTGCACCAGCATCCAGTAAGCCGCGGAATACCCCAGGGAAGGCAAGTACGTTATTGATTTGATTAGCAAAATCGCTGCGACCAGTTGCCACCACTGCAGCATGAATTGCCGCTTGGGCTGGATCAATTTCCGGCGTCGGGTTTGCCAGAGCGAAAACGATTGAATCTTTAGCCATCTTGGCGATGTCGTCAGCAGTGAGCAGGTTTCCAGCAGACACACCGATGAATACATCAGCACCGACCAATGCATCCTTCAAGCTCCCCTGCTTACCTTCTTTATTGGTGGCGTTGGCAACCCAGTCCAGATTTGAACCTGGAGTGATGTCTTCACGGCCGGCATAAACGATGCCGTGGGTATCCGCAACTGTTGCTTTGGTAAGCCCTGCGGCAAACAAAAGTTTCAATACAGCAGTTCCAGCCGCCCCAGCACCGGAAAGAACCAGGTGCACGTCTTCAAGTTTTTTATTGACTACTTTTAGTGCGTTACTGAGAGCGGCCAGACAGACAATTGCTGTTCCGTGCTGATCATCGTGGAAGACCGGAATGTCTAGTTCTGCTCTCAAGCGCTCTTCGATTTCGAAACAACGCGGAGCTGAGATGTCCTCCAGGTTAATACCAGCGAATACCGGAGCGATGGCCTTTACAGTTCGAACAATCTCATCGGTGTCCTGTGTGTCCAAACAGATTGGGAAGGCGTCAATATTGGCAAATCGCTTGAACAGCGCAGCTTTACCTTCCATAACCGGAAGCGCAGCTAGTGGACCGATGTTTCCCAAACCGAGCACAGCAGAACCGTCGGTAACCACAGCAATCGTGTTGCGCTTGATCGTCAGTCTTCTGGCATCGCTTGGATCTGCAACAATTGCTTCACAAATTCTGGCAACGCCAGGTGTGTAAATCAGGGAAAGGTCATCACGATTACGAATCGGCAGCTTGGATTCGATAGTGAGCTTGCCACCGAGGTGAGCTAGAAATGTTCGGTCGGAAACCTTTCCGACAACAACTCCGTTGAGCTGCTTCAGAGCCTCAACAATCTCCTTGGCGTGATCAGAGTTACGGCAAGCACAGGTTAGGTCAACTCTCACACGCTCAGCATCCGAGTGGTTAACGTCAACAGCGGTGACAGCCCCACCAATCTTTTCGATGATTGAGGTTAATTCGCTCACAGCCGTTGGCTTAGCTGGTGCCTCAAGGCGTATGGTGATCGAGTATTGAACTGATGGAGCAATTGACATAGGTTCAAGTTTGCCATGTATTAGCGGTAAGACCAACTAATTCGCAGCGTTAGCGTCTCCAAGGGTTGCTTCTAGGCTTATTTCTTTACCATTTCGAAGAATTTTCAAAGTGACCTTTGCAAACGCGGCTCTACTTCTAACTTCAGCTGTCAGTCTCGATGCACTGTCAATGCGTTCACCGTCAAGCGAAATAACTATGTCGCCGACCTTCATGCCAGCTTTCTCTGCTGCTCCGCCTGGAGTTAATTTCTCAACTTTAGCGCCAACTGTGAACGAGGCTGTTGCATCCGAATTCGTGGCATCAGAAACAAAAGCCCCGAGTAAGCCATGGCTAACTGAGCCGTTCTTAATTATTTCGTCGGCGATACGTTTGGCCGTGTTTGATGGAATTGCAAAGCCTAGGCCGATACTGCCAGCTTTATTCGTATAGCCAGTAGTAGCAATGGCAACGTTAATTCCAATCAGCTGACCCTTCTCGTTGACTAGTGCTCCACCTGAATTTCCTGGGTTGATTGCAGCGTCAGTTTGAATCACATCTAGATTGACTGGAGCAGCATCACTGGTGTTGTTCCAAAGTTGCAGTGATCCTGAGCTATCGTCAGGGACGGCTGCTGAATCCACCTGAATGGTTCTGTTCATGGCTGAGATAACTCCAGAGGTTACGGTTGCGTCGTAACCTAGTGGAGCTCCAATAGCAACCGCGAACTCGCCAACATTCAGTTTGGAACTGTCAGCGAATTCGATTGGAGTAAAGTCGGTGCCGGTAGCTTTGACCACGGCCAGG
This sequence comes from Rhodoluna sp., assembly GCA_030832065.1. GTDB lineage: Bacteria > Actinomycetota > Actinomycetes > Actinomycetales > Microbacteriaceae > Rhodoluna. Next base: position 18,238 of record JAURJV010000017.1, read on the forward strand.
TCGTTGGTTGGATCAATGCCAACCACTGTTGCTTTGAAAATTCGATCAGAACTAGTCTTAACCTCAATCACGGCATCGCTGGTGACACCCTCGAGTGTTACCACGTGAGCATTAGTCACGATGTAGCCGTCAGCAGTTAGCACAACGCCAGAACCGGTTCCTGCATCCGTTTCACCAGATACGGAGAGAGTGACCACTGAGGGCAAAGCCTTAGCTGCCGCACCGGTGACCCAGTTCACGTTGTTTGAATTATTTACAATCACATGGTTAGTTCCGGCATCAATAAAAGGAAGATTGCCAGTGACTAAAAAGACACCGATCACTACACCGAGAATTGGGCTCCAGAAGTTGGAGAACCGCAGTGGAAACTTACCCTTTTTCGGTTTCTTCGCAACATCAGGTTCACTGTCTGTCGTGAATAGCTTGCCTAAGAATTGCGTGTTGTAGTGGTCCTTGTTATCTGCCATTTGTATTAACTCCCTGACCTAAGTTGTATCAAAAACCTAAGTAATCAACTTCATAAGTTTATGAAACTCTGCTGGGAAATTTCTGAAAATCAGCAACCCCACCTCTGCGGCGAATCACAGTTGGAATGGACCAGCCTTGGTGCACGCTTAGGTTTGGGAACCGAATCGCCTCCAACGTTGAATGTTCGGCTTGGAGCACTGACCAAAATGTTCGGAGTCACCCGCTGCCAACCGGTCAACCCAGTGAAGGAATACTCCAAACTGTAGGTCACCGTCAAACTAACTGCGTGAAGCCCGAGGATCTGAGCTTGATAACTCGGGGCAGCTAACTTACTTTTGGTTCCAGATATAGTCCAGGAGTATGCGGCTGGTCGAAATCTCACCTGGCAGGGCAGCTGCATAATCTTGCATCTAATGACCTGTAGCTTGGCAGAGCTTGAAAACTGTATTTTCTCGCCAACTCTAATTCCCTGCGCGGGGTTGAAGAAAATTAGCGGGGTGTTTGGTCGAAAACTCTTCAGGGCCGAAGTTACTTTCGCCTGAGCAGGTCTACCGACATTCACTATCGATACCGGCAGGCTCGGTGGATACAGTGACCAGCAACCGGTATGCCCCGAACTCAACAAGTCATAAGTCAGATCTGGATTTAAACCGTTCGGGTAAATCAAACACTTTGGGGCAGTTTGTGAACTATTAATTACCAGCTTGAGCGAACCATCCGAACCGGAAACCAGAACAGCCTTAGCTACACATACACTCAAGGTCGTGGAATTAGATATCGCACCGATTGTTGTATTGGTAAAACTAAATGCGGGTGGGCAAGGTTGCGCAGCGAAGAACAGGGCCGCCGCAAGAGTTAGCATCTGGTTATTTTAGGAAGTGGAATCCAAGGCTAATTGGTTATCCACATAAAAGAAAAACCCTGAACTTGTCAGGGTTAATCTTTTTGGTTGCGGGGGCAGGATTTGAACCTACGACCTCCGGGTTATGAGCCCGGCGAGCTACCGAACTGCTCCACCCCGCGGCGAACCTTCATTCTAACAGAAAGCGCTTAGTTTTTGCTTGCCGCTAGAGCAGCTTCGATAGCTGCTTTCAATTTCGCATCGGCCTTACCGTAAGCAGTCCAGTCACCTGAGCGCAACGCTGCTTCTTTATCGATCATGGCCTGTCTGGCATCGGCTAATGCTTTAGCTAGTTTCTGGGCATTGGTAAGTCCTGGATCAACAGGACCGGTTCCTCCGCCAGAACCACCGAAGAGCGCATTCAAAGCTTCATCCAGGTTGTCTTCGAAGGCAATCTTGTCACCAAAGGCAACCAGTACTTTCTTCAGCAGTGGGAAAGATGTTTCACCAGTTGACTGAATGTAAACCGGTTGAACGTAGAGCAGTCCACCACCGATAGGCAAGGTAAGCAGGTTACCGTTGAGCACCGTGGTCGAACCCTGACGCAAAATGTTGAGCAGCTTTGAAACTTCGCTATCGGAGTTGAAGTTGTTTTGAACCTGCCCTGGACCTGGAACAATTGTCGTTCTAGGTAGGGTCAAAAGCCTTAGCTTTCCGTAGTGCGAAGATATCTGACCACTCTTCTTGCCGGCATCAGAATCTGCAACTAGATAGCCAGTCAAAACGTTTCTTGACGAGTCTCCGGTGGAGCGTGGGATGAAGGTCGAGTAAATCGAGAAGGAAGGCTTAGGTTGGGTTGGTGCCTGCAGTGTCAAATAATAAGGAGGCTGCAAGGCCGATTCACCTGAACCACCGTTTACAGGGTCGTTCGGAGTCATCCAAGCATCCTGCTGGGAGTAGAAAGCTCCAGCATCGGTTACGTGATACTGACCTAGAATTCCACGCTGCATCTTAAACAGATCAGCTGGATAACGCACGTGAGAGAGCAGAGCTCCAGACATCTCCGATACCGGTCTGACAGTATTCGGGAAGATTTTCATCCAAGTCTTGAGAATCGGATCTTTTTCGTCCCAGGCATAAAGCTTCACTGAACCGTCATAAGCATCCACCGTAGCCTTGACCGAGTTACGAATGTAGTTGATGTTGCCTCTGGTCCGCTCAGCCGTCAACGAGCTGTCGGTGAGAGTATCACCCATGTTTTCTGCCCTTGAGTAAGGGTAATCAGCAGAAGTTGTGTAGCCGTCAACGATCCAAACCACGCGACCTTCAACGATTGCAGGGTAGATGTCGTTGTCCAAGTTCAAGTACGGAGCTACCTGAGCTACGCGTTCTCTAGGGCTTCGGTTGTAGAGAATTTGCGAACTGTTGGTAACTGCATCGGAGAGCAAAATCTGTTCACTCTGGAATTTCAGTGCATAGGATAGGCGCTTGATGATGTCATCGAGCTTTGGTCCACCATTTCCTTGGAAGGTGGTCATCGTCTGCTGGTCAGTTGATGAGCTCTCGGAACTAGCTGGGTAGTCTAGTTCGCGATCGGCAGCACCTTTAGGAGCTCCCACGATTGAGTATTCCGGTGAACGCTCACCGAAGTAAATTCGAGGTTCGTATTTTCCTAATGTTCCAGTCGAAGGAATACCAGACTGAAGGAATACCGGTTGCCCATCGACCGATCTGCGGTTTCCGTATGCTGCAACTATTCCGTAACCGTGTGTGTAAACAATGGCATTGTTGTACCAGGACTGAGAGTTTCCAAGCCCTGACTGGTTCAATTCACGAACTGCCAGAACCGTGTCTTGAGTTTTACCGTTGATTACATATCTGTCCACATCCAAGTGGTTTACAAAGTTGTAGTACTGGCGATACTGCTCAAGTTGCTTGAACGATGCGCTAACCAGGTTAGGGTCAATGATGCGTATTTGTGCAGCGGTTTGCGCATCAGCCTTCAAGGCGTCAGCGGTGGCTGTAGTTTTTGCGTCATATTCAATGACTTCAACTTTGTCTAAACCATAGGCAGCTCTAGTTGCATCGATATTGCGCTTGATGAAATCGGCTTCAAGAGTTCTTTCATTAGGCACTACTTGGAAAGTTTGAACTATCGCTGGCCAAACTCCACCAAGGAGAATCGATGTGACCAGCATAAGAACGGTACCGAGAATAGCTAAGCGCCATTTTGCAATAACCGCAGCAACCAGGAATAGCACTGCGACGACAAAAGCAATGCCGGTAAGTATTTGAGCTGCAGGAATAGTTGCGTTTACATCAGAGTAGGTAGCGCCGGTATATAGACCACTGGAGCTGGTCATAGTCTCATACTGCCCGATCCAGATACTCGCGCCTAGAACCATCATGACCAGGCTTGCCAAAACCGAAACCTGAATTCTTGCGGCAGTTGAGAAAGTGCTGTTCTTGCCGTTGAATTTGATGCCGGAGTAAACCAGGTGAACTATCAAAGTTGGGGCAATAACGAATAGCAGGGTCACCAATAGGAATTGAACAAGCGAGATGTAGAACGGAAGGTCAAACATATAGAAGGCAACGTCAAGTTTGAACTGCGGGTCAAGCACACCGGTGTAACTGTGGTTTAGATAGACCAAAACTTTTTGCCAGTCTGAGGCAGCCGAGGAACCAGAGAAAATACCTACTGCCAGTGGAACAAAAACAAAGATTCGACGACGAGCTCGATCTAGTGCTGTTCTAAACTCCCCTAAGTCTCTGCCAAAGAAGTCATTGGATGTTGCATAAACCGGTCTAAATCGGTAAGCGATAAATATGTTCAACCAGACCAAGAATCCAGCCAACGCTCCAGCACCGAGAAAGACCCAGATCTGGGCGTAAATCTGAGTGGTAAATACACTCAGGTAACCGAGCTGGTCAAACCAGAGAACATCGGTGTAAACACCTGATGCTGAAATCAGCGACAACCCCAACAGAATAACTATTCCAAGGGAAATAGCTAGCGGAGCACGCTTTCTAACATTTGCTGGATTTGTTTGAGTCATTTACTTTCCTTCTACTGTGCAGGCCGGAAGTGAACCTGCTTTACCTGAACTTATCGCTTCAAGGGCGGCAATTGAATCGTCTAACTTTGAAACACTTATAACTTGTAAACCGTCAGGAATGTTTCCGACAACTTCATCGCAGTTTGAACTTGGTGCCAAGAAATACTTAGCCCCTGCTCGAACTGCCCCATACATCTTCGATTGAATCCCACCAATAGGTCCTATAGTTCCATCCGGATCTATTGTCCCAGTTCCAGCAATCTTTTGACCACCGGTTAGCTGTCCTGGGGTTAGCAGGTCATAAATGGCTAAAGCAAATATCTGACCACCGCTTGGACCACTTACGTTATCGAGTGAGATTTTGATTTCAAAAGGGAACTCTGAAATTGATTGAACAAAAATGCCTAGACGCCATTTCCCATCAACTTTCTTGGGAGTTATCTCAAAGGTAAGTTCTTTACCGTTTCTTGAAATATCAAGGACCAGCGGGCGCTTGCCTTCAGTCTTGGCAACCGCAGCTCTCACTTGTTCAATTCCAGTTGCTTTATCGCCATCAACTCGAAGCAGAGTGTCTCCTGCTCGGAGAATCTTCCAAGCTGCACCAGTCTTAGTTACTGAAGTAACTTTGACCGAAGTTGTCACGGGAATCCCAAGTTCATTCAGGGCAGCCGCTTTAGAGTTCATCTGCGAGTCAACCATCATTTGTTCGGCCTCTTCAGCCACTTGCTGATCGCTAGATCCTGGTGGGAAAATTTCTTCCCTCAGATAGAGCTTCTTACCTTGGTCAAGTAAAGAGAAACCGACTTGAATCCAAGACACACCGCGACTTGGAGTCCCATCGATTGTGATGGTTAAGAGGTCTAAATCACCTGAAGTTGGATAGGTCTTCTCCCCCGGTATTTCGAGGAGCGGCTGTCCGGCGTAGGTACCGAGGACGTTATAAACCGGTCCAGGGTTTTCGATGACGTAGGGAGATGGCACGAATGCAACGAAAAAGGCGGAACCGAGTAATACGACTGTATTTAACAGTCCGAAAATTACTCGACGAATACTGCGCTTTTTAGGCAATGTGGGTAATTCACTCATTATTACCAGCCTAAGCGAGAGCGGCTAATCCCTGCACCACAGCCACCAAACGCTAATGGCGAACACCTTGCGAACCAGTTTATTTTCCCGAAATAAGGCTCTAGCGTTAATAGCAAATGAGTAATTTCAACGGCGACAATCAGGAACCAGACCCAGAGGATCTCAGACGAATCTGGGAGGAAATGCTGAAACAGGGCTTTGACCCTGAGGCACTCGCTGCGGCTGGGGGCTTTGATGGTTCCGAGGAATCACTGCGCAAACTCTTTGAGAACATCAAGGGTGCTTTTCTAATCCCGACACCGCCAAATGATGGCTCTGGAGTGAACTGGCATGCCGCCGCAACCAAGGCTAAGGACATTGCCAAGGTTGGTTCGCAGAGCCTTGATGAGGCAACCAGAAAACTGGTGAACGACTCATACGGCATCGCCAATCTTTGGCTCAACGAAGCCACCGACATTTCTGAAACAACGGTGGAACCAAAGATTCTAACCAGACAGCTCTGGGTTGATGATGCTCTTCCCCTATTTAGAGTGTTGGCAGAACCGGTCGCCGATCGAATGAATAGAACTCTAGGTGATGCTATTCAGAGTCAACTACCCGAAGAGATGGCTGAGAGCCTCAAAGGTGCTAGCGACATTATGCGCTCAGCTGGAGCGATGATGTTTGCCATGCAGATCGGCCAGGCCTTGGGTCAACTTTCCAAAGAAGCTTTGACTGGAACTGAAATTGGACTGCCAATCTATGTTGAACAACGACCAGCCTTTGTATTGCAGAACCTGAATGATTTCGTAAAGTCTTTAGAACTTGGTCCGGACGAAGATCAAGCCTTCATCTACTTGATGCTTCGAGAGCTAGCCCACATTCGACTGTTCAAACACTCTAAGTGGTTGCGAGAAAAAGTAGTCGCCCAAATTCGTGAGTATGCCGCTGGCATCACTTTTGATACCAGCGCGATGGAACAACTCAGTGAAGAGTTTGATCCACAGAACCCAGCAGAATTGCAGCAGGCTCTGGAAAGTGGTGCTTTCTTAGCTGGCCGAAGCGAAAGTCAACAAGTCGCTTTGGACATTATTGAAACTAACCTCGCCCTGATTGAAGGTTGGGTTGATGCGGTTACCAGTGAGGCTGCTAAGCGCCTACCCAAAGGCGAAGCAATCAGGGAAGCTGTCAGAAGAAGACGAGCAACCGGCGGTCCAGCCGAACAAACTTTCCAGTCCCTAGTCGGTCTTGAACTTAGACCAAAACGCATGCGTGAAGCATCAGCGCTTTGGGTCGCTATTTCAGAATCGGTCGGAAAAGAGAAACGTGATTCACTCTGGGATCACCCAGACTTTTTACCGACAGCGAAAGATATCGATTCGCCAGAAAAATTCGTAGCCAAAGTCAAGAATGACCTAGGCGTTGGCGATGCAATGGATCAGGCTATTCGTGATCTCCTAGGTGATGTGTAGAACCTGAGCAAGTTCAAAAATTTTTTCTGAAAATGTCTAGGTGTTACATCGAATCAATAAGGCTCACCCAGCCATCTGGGTAAACCCATCGACTTTGCAGATTGGCCTTGGCTCCCAAGCGGTCAGGCTTTCGGAAATCACCGCTGGAGAGCAGCAACTCATCGCCGCCCTATACAGCGGTATCGTCTCTGGCCAAGAGAAAGTTTTGGAAGAGAGCAACGGAGAGCAACCTGGGGCAACTTCAGAACTGATGTCGAGACTCGGAACTTTGGTGACCAGTAGTGAAACAAAAAACTTTGGCAGTTGGAATGAATTAGGTTTTGCTGAAATCGCTCGGGCAAGTTTGGATTATCAAGTTAACGGGGAAATGGTTTTGGCTGAACGCTGGCAACGTAAGGTGCATATTGATCAAATCGATAAAACTGGGTTGCTAATGACTAAAGCTCTGTTGGCTTCAGGTATCGGAGAAGTGATTACCCATGACTCTGGACTGGTGCTAAATACCGACCTAGGTGAATTAGGCTTCCCTAAAAGCAACTACAACAGTGCCCGGGTTGCAAGCGCTCAGGAAATCTTGCGTGGACTGGACCTAACCAGTCACAGCAAAGCCAGGCTTACCAACCTGCAGCAGAAAAGCGTTAGAGATGTCAAGGTGTCATTCGCGGTGACAGTAGGCCACCTTGCCCAAAGCCCTAGAACTTATTCGCGCTGGTTAGCCAGAGACATACAACACATTGCAATCACCTATCAGCAGAATTGCGTTGAAGTAAGCCCAATCGTTATCCCAGGTCTTACCGCTTGCCTGAACTGCTACCAGGAATATTTGGTCGATACCGATCTGGCCTGGCCTGTTTTAGCCAGCCAGTTGTTGCAGCTTCCTCGTATTCGCGATGATGCCGCTTCACTGCTGACCGCAACTGGACTAGCCGTCAGAAGTATTTTGCGTTCGGTTGACGAGCAAGCTGGCTTTGAATATCAAAATGACGAGGAAGAAATATTCCGGCTGGGCTATCGAGTCGACTACGCCACCGGTTCAATCACCAGATTGAAGTTTGATAAACATTCACTGTGTAGTTGCACGAAATTTAGTCAATTAGAGACAGGTACCGACTCGGGGAATTATCTCGACTGAATTCGGGATCGCGTTTAGGCCAGGAGATGCTGAGCAAGTCCTTGGCTCGGGTAACCGCAACATAGAACAGCCTCTGCTCTTCCTTGAGGTCTTCTTCCGTCTTTGCATAACTGATTGGCAGGTAGCCTTCGGTCGCCCCAACAATAAAGACCACTTGAAACTCGAGTCCCTTAGCTGCGTGGATTGTGCTCAGAGTGATGCTCTCTTTTACCGGTTCGTGCTGAGAGCGCTGTCTCTCCTCTATTTCAGAAGCGAAAGTTTGAATGGTTGCACCTTCACCAAGTTCATCAACTATCTGAACAAAATGATTCAGTGCTTCCCAACGCTCCAGCGCTGAACCCTTCTCATCAGGCATAACACTTTGCCAACCCAGCGACCTGACCAGAGCGGTGACTGTTTCATAGAGTGGTTTACCGCTTGGCATACTCGCTTCTGCTCTAACTAAACGAATCGCAGAGAGAATTTCAGGGCGATTGAAATATCGCTGTCCTCCCCTGACTTGATACTCCAAACCTTCATCGGCTAAAGCTTTTTCAATAGCTTCAGACTGGCTGTTGATTCGGTAGAGCACTGCCACCTGACAAGCTCTGGTACCTGAAGCTAGAGCTGACTTTACTTGCTTAGCCACCCATACTGCCTCTTCGTTTTTGTCATTGAAAGACTCGATCTTTGGAGCTGGGCCGATAGGTCTTGAGGCTTCCAGGGCATCCAGGTTCTGGTGAGCTCTCACGCGGTTAGCCAGTCGGATAATTTCAGGGTTGGATCGGTAGTTCTTACTGAGTTGAACAACGTTGGAATCCGGGTAGCGCAGTGAAAAGTTCTCGAGATACCTCGAAGTTGCGCCGGTAAACGAGTAGATGGTTTGGTTTGGATCGCCAACCACACAGATGTCACTTCGATCCCCGAGCCAGGTATCGAGCAGGTCCTGCTGAAGCGGAGAGATGTCTTGATACTCGTCCACGGTAAAGAATCGATACTGCTGTTGGACTTGGGCTAAAGCCCTAGGCTCAGCCCGCAGCATACCGCTGCAGAGCAGGATGACATCCTCCCAGTCAATTTGCTTAGTCTTTAGTTTGTGTTCCTCATAGGCATTTTGCAGATCAATGATTCGATTATTGGAGATTCCCTGAATACTTGGGCGATTAGGTAGCGCTTCGACATAATCTTCCATGCTGAGCATCGAATATTTACGCCACTCAATTTCAGCAGCTAAATCCCTAAGTGCATTCGGGTCTAGTTTTATGTTTAGACCGGCAGCAGCAGCTGCGATGCTCTTGGCTTTACTTTCTTGAACTCGAGGAGTTTCAACTCCGTAAAGTGTTCTAAAGAAATACTCCAGTTGGGCTAGAGCAGCTGAGTGAAAAGTCTTCGCATTAGCTGACTGAACACCGAGAGAGCGCAATCGGGACCTAAGTTCACCAGCTGCGCGGTTGGTATAGGTAAGCGCTAAAACTCGATTCTCACTAAAGTCACCTCGAACAACACCATACGCAATTCTGTGTGTGATGGTTCTAGTTTTTCCAGTCCCCGCTCCAGCGAGAATTACCGTTGGACCTAGAAGCGATTGAGCTGCTGCTCGCTGATTTTCATCAAGTGCATCCAGAATTTGTTCGGCTTCTAAATCCATGTTCAGTTACCAGCCAATTCCGTTGCACTTACTATCTCTTCACCAAACCAGTGCTCAATCAAAGCCCTGGCTATAGAAATTTTGCTTGGGAGTTGAATTTGTTTTGCTTCAGCGCTTAGTTCTTCTTTACTGAACCAACGCAGCTTGGCAATCTCAACACCGTCGGCTTGAATGTCTTCAGCTGAGTTAACTTTGGAAACTCTAGCGGTAAAGCCAAGCATCAGGGAGTATGGGTAAGGCCAGGATTGGGACCCTAGGTAAACTGGATTGCTCACCAAAATTCCTGACTCTTCTTGCATCTCACGAATGACTGCCGCCTCTAAAGATTCAGCGGCTTCGACAAAGCCAGCTAAAACTGACCAACGATTTTCTTGCCAGCTACCTTGGGAACCCAAAAGAATGCGGTCCGAGTCGTCGATGATCGAAACTATTACAGCAGCATCGGTCCTAGGAAAGAGTTCCCTCTCCTCTTTAATGCACAGTCTTGACCAACCACCCTGCTTCATTATGGTTACCTGGCCGCAGGCTGGACAGAACTGGTGGGTTTCGTGCCAATTGTGGATGGCTAATGCTTGGGTAAACAAAGTCGCGTGGCTAGGTGAAAGCCCAGCCCCAGTTCTTCTGAGCTCTTTCCAGTTATCTTCGTTGGGTTCCAGAGCTTTAGCTGCGTTATCGCTGAGCACCGAAAGAACTATTGCTGTATTTTCATCCAGCCCGACAAACTCGCTCGTGGTCCTACCCAAATAAACCCGATACTTTCCCGCGGTTGCCTCGTCAGTATTGAACAACTTTAGAGATTGCCCAGCTAGCAGAGTCTTACCTTGGTAGAGGACCATCACCTGAGTTTTTGGCTCGGCCCAGAGCAGATCAAACAACTCAGCGCCGTCACGGGCAATCCCGTCGCGGTTTAGCACCGGCTGGGCCAGTGGCAAATGCAGCTGTGAGTTCATTTTGCTTTCTCTTTATTAAGCGTGGCGATAACGGGTCTTGGCTAGGTTCCGCTCTAACCTGAAATGCATGGGTAAACCTTCCTTGATTTTAGCGGCGTTAGCAGCCGATGCACTCCCCGGTATTCACTTTGTCAGGGTTGAGGATGTTACCAATCCTGACGAAGACATTGTCTCTCAGCTTTTGACCACCGATGATAGTCAGCAGGTTCTGCTCAGAACGCCAAAATCGGCAGCTGCCATGGCCGGCCTTGGCTTGGAAGTTAGGGCTCTGCGAGTGCTCAAAAATGTCAACCTGCCCTTTAGAGTCCCAGCTCTGCTCGGTGAGACCTCAGATTCGGCAATATACAAGGCTCTAGCTTTTGACTATGTCACCGGTAAGGCACTGAACTTACAAAAGCTCAGAGTCGAGGATCCGTTGCTTACCGCACTTGGCTCAACCATCGCTCGCATTCACTCGATACCAGCCAACCTGGTAATTGATGCTGGCTTACCAGAGTATGACGCTTCGCTAAAACTTAGGGAACGAGTTGCCGAGTTTGATCGGGCTATGGAAACAGGGATGATAAATCCAGCACTTTTGGAGAGGTGGCAAACCGCGCTACTTGATGTAAATCTGTTCCGTTACCAACCAACAGTTATTCACGGCAACCTAACTGCAGACTCAATCTTGACCGAGGGTAATGAAGTTATTGGAATTAATAATTGGTCAGCACTTGCTGTAGATGATCCGGCTATCGACATAGCGAGCCTGTTCGCTGATTGCTCACCCGAAGTTGGTAATGCACTGGTGTTGACCTACGAAGGTTCAATCCGAGCTGATCGAAATCTAAAACAGCGAGCTAACCTCTACTTCGAACTTTCTTACGCCAAGCATCTGCTCTGGGCTGTTGAGACCGGAGATGAGAGCAACATCCGCTTGGCCACTGATTACTTGAACTCGCTGGCTGAAGATTTAGCCAACGGGTTGCTTCCCGATTTAGCGCCAACCGAGTTAGCCAGCGGAGGCCCTGAAGTTGTCACACCGATTTCTCAAGCGACTAGCTTCACCGGTCCAATCACTGTCGTTTCCGAGGAACTTGAAGTAACCGAGCAGATTGAAGTTATTGACCTGGCCGAGGAAGACTCCGACCCAAAGAACTGAGGGTTTTAGACCCTTGAATTGCCGTAATCTAGTCTTTGGAAGGAAAAGCCAATGGAAGTAAGAATCGGTCTTAGAGACACAGCTAGAGAACTAGCCTTTGAGTCAGCCCAGACTGCCGCAGAGATTGAGAAGACTGTGGTTCAGGCGATTGACTCAAACGCCAGCCTGGTCAAACTTGCCGATGACAAGGGACGCATGTTCATCGTCCCGGTTGCTGCCTTGGCATACATCGAGATCGGTGCCGACGGTACCCGAAGAGTGGGATTTATCGCCTAATGGAACTAGCATTCATTCTTATTTACGGTTGCATCCTGGGACTCATGGCCCCATACATCATCAGTGGCCGCGAGAGCTTTGGAACGCTTTTGGCTCCAGCTATTGCTCTAGTGTTCGGTTTCGGAGTCTGGACAGTCCTAACCTGGTTTGGGCTTAGCTACAACGACTACTGGATTTGGACTATCACCATGGTCGGCATGCCAGTAGCCATGATTTTTGGTATCCGCTTTGTTAGAAGCAAGCGCACCAAGTCCGAAACTAAAAAAGACTAGGCGGTTAACCCGAGCGCTTCCATGCGTTGCGAGTGTGTTCCAGTCAATTCTGAAATCAAAGGCTCTAATTTGGCATACGCCGAGAGGTTAACTTTATTTTCCTCTTCAACACTTAGCTTTCTGGATTTAGGAATATGTGCGAGTTTACGATTATCGAAGGCTGCCCTGATTTCAAGTAGAACATCTCCCATCAACCTTCTACCCCAGAGTGCAAGTCTTGAACCTAAAACCGGGTCACTGGAAATAGCCTCGGCTAAAACACGTTTTGCAAACTTCTCAAAAGCTCGATCCTTCAAAGCCTTCTCGACTTCCAACTGCAGGTCTTCTTTCAACCCTGAAGCTAAACGTAAGTAGAAGTCATCAAGCAGACCCGAACTCAAATAGACCTTGATGATAACTTCGTACCAGTCGAGCCCGGTCGTGTTTGAATGAAAAACAGCAATTCGTTCCTTGAATGGATTCATCTGTTCGGCTGGATCGGCACCCAATTCGACTAACTTTTTGGACAGCTGACGATACTTATCAAAGCTTCTAGCTGCTGCCTCAGAAAGTTCTGCCTTGTATTGGGTGTTTGGTGAATATTTCAGGGCCGCAGTAAGGATTTCGAAGTTGGACAACTGCAAATAGGCAAGCTGACCGAGGAAAGCTTTTGGCTCTGGCGTATAGGGCTTGAGGTTGATAGCCTTAGTGTTACGTGCGGATTTCTCCTCAGAGCGCGCAGCGACAGTCAGTTGCTTAGCAACCTTGCGAAAACGCTTCAACCATTCGAACACCGAACAATCTTAACCCCCATAGACTTGCCGTAAGAAGAACAGGTAACAATTCCTTGAAATTTAGCGATTTAGGCATCGCCCCAGATGTTGTATTAGCCCTTGAAAGTAAGGGTATTACCAGCCCCTTCCCCATCCAAGAGCAAGCAATTCCAGTTGCAATGGCAGGCCAGGACTTGATTGGTCAGGCCAAGACAGGTACTGGTAAGACTTTAGGCTTCGGTTTACCAATTCTGGAACGGTTGGGCACTGATCCTGCCCTAGGAGCTAAAGCTCTGGTGGTAGTTCCAACCCGAGAGCTTGCCATCCAGGTCGCTGAAGATTTGGTTCTCGCCTGCAGTAATCGACAGATTCAAGTTGCAGTTATCTACGGTGGTAAAGCCTATGAAGGTCAGATTGCCCAGATTGAAGCCGGTGCGCAACTTATAGTTGGAACGCCGGGTCGCTTGATTGATCTCCACAATCAAAAGAAATTGGACTTGGGCAAAATCGAAGTAATGGTCTTGGATGAAGCTGACAAAATGCTTGACCTTGGCTTCCTACCCGATGTTGAAAAACTTTTCTCATACACCCCAGCCGATCGTCAGACCATGCTTTTTTCTGCCACCATGCCTGGCGCAATTGTTTCACTGGCTAGGAAATACCAAAACAAACCGGTCCACATCAGAGTAAATGATCCTGATGAAGGCCATACCAAAGCAGCTATCAAACAGTTTATCTATCGTGCCCATTCAATGGACAAAGATGAAGTTGTAGCAAGAATTTTGCAAGCCACCGGTAGAGGTAAAACAGTCATCTTTACTAGAACCAAACGCCAAGCCGGAAATCTAGCCGAAGAACTAATTCAGCGCGGTTTCAGTGCGACCGCTCTGCACGGTGACATGTCGCAAGAAGCCAGAGAACGTTCAATGGCGAACTTCCGCTCAGGGAAAAAAGAGATTCTGGTTGCAACTGAAGTTGCTGCCCGAGGCATTGATGTTGATGATGTGACTCACGTAATTAACTACACGGTCCCGGAGGACGAGCATGCCTATCTACACCGAATCGGGCGAACCGGTCGTGCTGGCCGTTTAGGTATTGCTGTCACCTTTGTTGATTGGGAAGATCTAACCCGCTGGGGAAATATCAATCAGGCTCTCGAACTTGGTGTGCCAGAACCAGTCGAAACCTATTCTTCTTCAGAACATCTCTACACTGATCTTGATATTCCAGCTGGAACCAAGGGGCGCACCGGTAACGCTCCAGCGAAAAAAGTTGAACCTAAAGCCAAACCTAAGCAAGAAAAGACTGCAAAGCCATCTGACCGGAAACCAAGGAACAGGGTAAGAGTTTACAAAAAAGACTAAATCGCGTGATTTAGTAGTGGTTCTGTTCCAGTGCCAAGTTCAATTATTTTTCTAAGCTCTTCTGGCTTTGTCTTTCGCAAACCAAGTGGATTGTTACTCTTGGTGCCGAGCCCATGGTAATCGCTAGATCCGGTGGTTAGCAGATTAAATTCAACAGCAAAACTTTCTAGAACTTCTCTAACTTCGTTTGGCACCTCGAGGTGATTAGTTTCAATGCCAAGTAACCCAGCCTCGACCATTTTCTCGAAATGCTCTCTAGGAAAATTAGCCGGCTGCTTATCCTCTTTAGAGGTTCTAGCTAACGGGTGAGCTATGACTGGAACTCCCCCGGCAGCTCTAACCGTTTTGATAACTTCTAGAACATCGGGGGCTTCATTTCGAACATAGTGTTTAGAGAATTTTGAGAGAACACCCGACTGAAAGACCTGATCTACGGAACCAAAGACTCCGAGTTTGACCAAGCCAGCAGCGATATCGGGACGCCCGAGAGTAGAGCCTTCCTGGGCTATCTCAGTTACCAGTTCATAAGTTAGTTCTGGGTAGTCAGCCTGCAGATTCTGCAGAAACTTCCGCATTCTAATGATGCGCTGATTCAGGTTAGTCTCCAGCATGGCACTAAAGCCAGCGTGGTTCGGGTTTGGCAGGTAAGCCAGCAGGTGAATGCCAAACGGTAGTTCGCTAAATCTACCTTCTGCAGTCACTTCGACCCCAGGAATGAAACTTAGCCCAAATTCCCCAGCTAGTTGCCTAGCCTCTGCCCAGCCATCTGTTCGGTCATGGTCGGTTAGAGCAAAAACATCAAGCCCAGACTTGGCAATCAGGGGCACAAGCTCCCCTACGGTGTCCTCGCCGTCGGAATTCCGCGAATGGATATGCAGATCGATGTCCAAAATAACCCTCCCGACTGGTTTCAATTACAGCCTAACTAACCACTGGTGGCAGAATAAACACATGAATAAAGATGCCTCAGGAAAATTAGCCGCTCGAAACGAAGCTAGATCTCACCGTCCAACCAGCTCAGCTTTCATTAAATACATCGGAAGCAGCTGGGCAGCCGATAAAACCCCGCTACCAAAAAAGCACAAGGTTGCCGCTTTTGCTGCCAAGCGCAGAGCCGCAGTTGCCAAAGCTTTCCCGGGTCACCTTATTGTCATCGCTGCAGGTGAATCCAAGCCGCGTTCAAACGACGCCGAGTATCGTTACCGCCCACACTCTGCTTTCGCCCACCTAACCGATTGGGGTAGCGGAACTGTTGCCGGTTCAGTTTTGGTTATTGATGCTAGAGGTAAGAGTCCTAAGTCAACTCTTTATTTCCGTGAGACTGCGGGTAAAGACACTGACGAGTTCTTTGCCAACTCTGCCATTGGTGAATTCTGGGTTGGTTCACGCCCAGGTTTGAAAGAGGTCAAAGCGCTACTTGATATCAACACCAAGTCCATCAGAGATTTTGAAAAGGATTTAGCTGCTGTTGATAAGAAGAAAATTCTAGATCTTGAAAAGAGCGAAGCTTTAGTCGAGTTCGTATCAGAATTGAGACTAATCAAAGACTCATACGAAATTGAAGAAATGAAGAAGGCTGTAGCAGCATCAATCAAAGGCTTTGAGAATGTAGTCAAGAGTTTGAAGAAAGCAACTAAGCATCCAAGAGGTGAAAGAGTTGTTGAGGCAGCATTCTTTGCAGCAGCGCGAACCGATGGCAATGATTTAGGTTATGAAACTATTGCTGCCTCAGGAGAACACGCCTGCACTTTGCACTGGATCATCAACGACGGCCCGGTAAAGCCAGGTGATCTGATTTTGATTGACGCTGGTGTTGAAGTGGACAGTCTCTACACTGCAGATGTAACCAGAACCCTTCCGGTAAATGGAAAATTTAGCAAAATTCAGAAAGAGGTTTACCTAGCTGTTCTTGAAGCTGCTGATGCTGTCTTCGCTATGGCCAAGCCTGGAGTCACCTACGCTGAAATGCACAGAACTGCCATGAAGGTAATTGCTGAGAAGACCAAGAAGTGGGGTTTCTACAAAGGTTCCGTTGAGGAATCGTTGCAACTAGAAAACCAGTGGCACCGTCGCTGGATGATCCATGGAACCGGACACCACCTAGGTCTAGATGTTCATGACTGTGCTCAAGCACGACGTGAGATGTATCACGATGCAGTGCTTAAGGAAGGCATGATTTTCACTATCGAACCTGGTCTCTATTTCCACAAAAATGATCTACTTGTGCCTAAGGAATTCCGCGGCATCGGTGTTCGCATTGAGGATGACGTGTTGGTCACCAAGAACGGTGTCTTGAACCTGACTGGGAAGCTGCCAAGAAAGCCTAAAGATATTGAGGCATGGATGAAAAAGGTTAGAGGCTAAGCCTCAGCACCTTTGGCGTAAGCCTGGGCTGCATCACCGGTAAGTTCACTTGGCACAATAACTTCATACTTCTGGGCAACCACAAGTGATCCACTTGAGAAATTTCGCTTATTCTTGGCAAGGCTGAAGCGGACAACCTGAGCCAACATTCCAATTCCAGCGCCAATAAGTAGTGAAGAAACCAAACTGAACTGCTGAGTTGCCTGATCTGTTCCAGCTGTTCCAAAAAGTAAATAGAACAGTAGACCTAGCCATGAACCAGTCATGGCTCCGTTTAGAGCTACTCTCCCATAGTTGATTTTCGCTTTAATCCGTTCAACTGTTGAAAGATTACTTCCGACAATGGCAATCGCGGTGGCTGGGAAGTCTCCCCTAAGAATTTGCTCAACGTAGGCAACCGCCGCAGCGTAGTTAGTGAAATCGGCAACGGTTGTCCCATTCGGTAGTGAGTTAGCGATACCGGTTGGGTTTTGAGAGATTCTTTTAGCCATGGTTCTAGTCTGCCAGAGTTAGCCCACCTCGTCTAAGGTTAAGTGGTGAGTGCAACTAGAGTTTTCGTAGCCAGATTAGCTGGCTGTGGAGTTTTCGATCCCGTGGGTGACCGTGTAGGTAAAGTCATCGACGTTCTAGTCGCCTACCGGTCCGGTGGAGCCCCCAGAACCACCGGAATGTTGATTGAAATTACCGGTCGCAGACGAGTTTTTGTTCCCATAAGCCGGGTTACCGCTATTGCGCCAGGTCAAGTAATCACAAACGGTTTGATCGACCTGCGCCGCTTTACTCAGCGCGGCCAGGAAGTTCGGGTCATTGCGGAAATGCTGGGGCGAAAAGTAACGCTAAAAGATGGTTCTGGCAGCGCAACAATTGAAGACCTAGCTATTGAACAAAATGAGCGCAAGGACTGGGTCGTCAACGACCTATTCGTCCGTCGTCCGAAGACTTCTTCATCACCGTTTAGCAAGGGCCAAACCCTTTTTGTCGAATGGAATCAGGTCAACGAAGACAAAGACTCGGCTGAAAGTCAATCAGCAGAACAGCTGATCGCAACCTACTCTGACATGCTCCCAGCTGACCTGGCCTCAGCGCTGCTGGATCTCCCTGAAGAGCGAATGATTGAGGTTGCTGAAGAGTTGGATGATGAACGTCTGGCTGATGTTTTGGAAGAGCTGCCTGAAGAAGAGCAGATTGAAATTGTTCAAGACCTTGACGACGAGCGTGCCGCTGAAGTTCTAGACCTAATGCAGCCAGATGACGCCGCTGACTTGATGCAGCATCTTCCTGAAGGACGTGCAGAAGCAATCTTGGAACTCATGGATGAAGATGAAGCAGAAGATCTGCGTCGCCTGATGCAGTTTGATGTTCTTACGGCCGGTGGTTTGATGACCACCGAACCGGTAATTTGTTCTGCTGAAGCTACCGTAGCCGAAGCGATGGCACTGATTAGAAGAAAAGAAGTTGCTCCGGCTCTGGCTGCAGCAGTTTTTGTGACCCTCCCACCACATGAGACTCCAACCGGTAGATACCTGGGCATTGTTCACTTCCAGAGGTTGCTTCGTTACCCACCGCATGAGAGACTTGGAACGATTCTGGACACGGACGTTGAACCGGTAGGTCCAGACACCCACATTTCTAAAATTCACCGAACTTTGGCCAACTACAACCTTGTTGCCTTGCCTGTTGTGGATAGAGAAAATCACTTGATCGGTGTCGTCACCGTTGATGACGTGCTCGATCACCTACTGCCAGATGACTGGAGAACAGAAGACGAAGGAGGTATCTAATGGCTAAGTCACGCCAGAACCTAGATACCCCTATGCTCGGCAAGCGTAAGCCGCTAGTTCCACGCATCGACCGTGAAAGATTTGGCAGGGCTTCGGAAGCCTTTGCTCGAGCTTTAGGTACGGGTGGCTTTCTTATCGGCCTAACAGTTTTCTGTATTGTTTGGCTGGTTTGGAATACTCTGCTCCCAGGTGAATTGGCTTTTGACCCTAGGGCAACAAACTTTACTCTGCTAACTTTGCTGCTCTCCCTGCAGGCGTCATACGCAGCTCCCCTAATTCTGTTGGCGCAGAATCGCCAGGATGACCGTGATCGAGTAAAGACAGAGCAGGACCGCCAGCGTGCTGAACGTAATCTTGCTGACACTGAGTATCTAGCTAGAGAGGTCGTCGCACTTCGCTTGGCTATGGAAGAAGTCGCGACTAAAGAATTTGTTCGAGATGAGATCCGCGAGATGCTAGATGAGCTTCTGAAAGAAATAAAGAAGCAGAATAAAACCGACTGATGGATGAATTAGTTGAGGCCGTCTACTCCGCGCTGAGCAATGTAATAGATCCTGAGCTTCGCCTACCGATAACCGAACTTGATATGGTCGGTGAAATTACTGGAAATGGCGATGAGCTGTCTGTAGAGATCAAACTCACGGTAAGTCACTGCCCTCAGTCCAAGTATCTAGAACAAGAGTCTTTGAAGCAACTCAGAGAAGTCTTCCCTAACGCGACAGTCATCATGAAGGTTATGAGCAAAGCCGAATTGGATGAGCTTAAGTTAAAACTTCGCGGACCTAAAAAACAAAATCCTTTTGGTCAAGGAAGTTCAACTCGAGTCATTTTGGTTGGCTCTGGTAAAGGTGGGGTCGGTAAGAGCACCATAACGGCGAACCTTGCGGTTTCTCTTGCTCAATCGGGTTATCAGGTTGGACTCATTGATGCAGATATTTTTGGTTTTAGCATCACCCAGCAACTCGGGATTACTGATCGACCAACCAGGTTAGACGACATGATGCTGCCACCGATTGCCTTCGGAGTGAAGGTAATTTCGATTGGAATGTTTTTAGCGGGAAATGAACCCGTATCCTGGCGAGGACCAATGCTTCACAAAGCAATCGAACAGTTTCTCACCGATGTCTACTGGGGTTCACTAGATTTCTTGCTAATCGACATGCCTCCCGGCACCGGTGACGTCGCAATATCTATCGGACAGCTGCTGCCCAATGCCAAAGCGCTCGTGCTAACCACTGCAGCAAAAGCTGCGGCGCTGGTTTCAGTTAGAAGCGGACTGGCCGCCAGTAAAGCAGGACACGAACTAATCGGAGTGGTAGAGAATTTATCCTGGTTAGAAACCAATGGCAGTAAGGAAAACCTGTTCGGTTCCGGTGGCGGCAACCAAGTAAGTAAAGAGCTAAGCGTTGCAACTGGAAAGGAAGTTTCGCTTCTAGCCCAGATACCGGTTAGCCGCCAACTCTCCGCCAGCTCGGATGCGGGCAGGCCAATGGTCCTTGATTTTCCTGAAGAACCAGCAGCCAGAGTAATAAATTCCCTTGCCGAGAAGCTCAGCCAACTAAAGTTGGGTAAAGAAAGTCTGACTCTGAACGTTAAACTAAGCACATGATCGAAACCATGATTGCTAACCTCGTTAGTCACCTGCCGAGCTCCAGCAAGAGCGTACCTATTCATAACCCGAATACCGGCAAACTAATCTACGAACTCCCGCAGGCAAGTGCCCAACAGGTTCAGCAAGCAGTGGCAAATGCCCGTTTGGCCCAACCGGCTTGGTCAGCAACATCAGTTGCTGAGCGCTCGGCCATCATGTTCCGACTACACGATCTGATTCTTGAAGAACAAGACAAGTTGATGGACATTGTCCAGCTAGAAACTGGTAAAGCTAGAGCCCACGCTTTTGAAGAGGTCGCCGGTGGCACCGGTGCTGCCCGATACTACGCCAAGATTGCTAAGAAAGCTCTTCAGCCTAAGAAGACAATTGCCGGAGTTCCTCTGCTAACTAAAACCTGGGTGAATCATGTGCCGGTTGGTGTCGTCGGCATAATTACACCGTGGAATTATCCACTTGCGCTTTGCCTCTTGGATGTAATTCCAGCGCTCATCGCTGGTAACGCTGTGGTTCAAAAATCGGATAACCAAACTACGCTGACCGCCCTGCTAGCCAGGGAAATGGCAATCAAGGCAGGTCTGAACCCTAAGCTCTGGACTATCGTCGCTGGTGATGGAGCTGAAGTTGGTAACGCGGTTACCGATTCGGTTGACTACGTTGCATTTACCGGCAGCGCAAACACCGGACGCTTGGTGGGAGCTAGAGCAGCTGCCAGGCTGATTCCGTTCAGCCTGGAATTGGGCGGCAAGAACCCACTGATTGTTTTGCCTTCGGCTGATCTAAATAAGGCTGCAGACATTTTGATCGGTGGAGCATTCGGTAGTGCCGGTCAGCTTTGCGTCTCGATTGAACGTGCCTATGTTCCAAATGAATTGAAGCAAAGATTTGAGACTATCCTCAAGGCTAAGGTATCCAGCCTAAAACTTGGAACCAGCAGTGATTTCAGCATCGACATTGGTTCACTGACTGGTGCCAACCAGTTGGCAAGAGTGTCTGGCTTTATCGATGATGCAGTAAGTAACGGAGCCAAGGTCATCACCGGCGGTCACTCGCTACCTGAACTTGGTCCATACTTCTATGCACCGACAATCATCACCGAGGTAACCGATGAGATGCGTATGCAAAAGAATGAGGTCTTTGGTCCTGTTGTGGCCATCTATGGTTACGACAGCGTTGATGAGGCGGTTGAGCTAGCTAACGCAACTACCGAGGGCCTAAATGCCTCAGTTGTTGGTGACGTGAACCAAGCAACCCAGGTAGCTAAGAAAATTATGGCTGGTACCGTGAACATCAATGAAGGATTCAGGGCCACCTTTGCATCTTTGGATACCCCGATGGGTGGCATGAAGAACTCAGGTCACGGTAGAAGAAACGGTGTTGATGGTTTGCTCAAATATACTGAGGCTCAAGCAATCGGCATTCACCGTGGATTACTAGAATTCCCGTCAAGGGGATCGCAATACAACAGAATGGCCCCGCTGTTGAACCTGCTGGCCAAAATTATGAAGAAGTTCTAGGTTGATTCGATATCGTACGGTGGGATTTCACCGGCACCTAGCTTTGGCTGTTTCTTAGCTTTCACTTGATTTAAATCAGAATGCTTTACAGCAACTTCATCCTCAAGCAGAGCCTCACGAATGATCCTTCTGGGGTCATACTGTCTCGGATCTAGTTTCTTCCAGTCCAAGTCTTCGAAACCCTCTCCCAGTTCATTCTTCATTTGCTCTTGAGCACTGTTTGCCATTTTTCTAAGTTTCTTTATGAACTGGGCAAAGCTTCTGGCGTACTGGGGTAGGCGTTCGGGACCTAGGATGAATACCGCTAGGACCAGCAGAATGAGAATCTTCTCGCTAGATAAACCAAACACTCTCTAAGGTTACCGTCATAGCCTCCCAGCCCTAAACCCTTAGCCCAGATATGCTCTATATCAGTCATGGTAGATAAAATCTCAAGCTGGAAATTCGTTGAATACTTCGCCGACGAGCCTGAAGTAATTAGCCGTGCTCGGGGCAGAGCCGAAGAACTCGGCATTGAATCGATAACCCCTTCGGTTGGTCAACACCTTGCCCTTCTGGTTAGCGCTACTGGGGCAAAAGCCGCAGTTGAGGTTGGCACCGGTGCCGGAGTTTCAGGGCTGTGGATTCTTTCTGGTAATGAGCAGGTGGTTCTGGCCAGCATCGAGATCGAGTCCGAGTATCAGAACCAAGCAAAACTTGCATTCAACCAGGCGAACATTCCAGCTAGCAGGCTGAGACTTATCAACGGTCGCTCCGTTGAGGTTCTAGCAAACCTCGCCGAAAATGCTTACGACCTGGTCTTACTTGATGCCGACCGAGAGACTCTAGCCGAGCAGCTAACCCTTAGCACACGACTGATCCGCCCAGGTGGCGTAATTGTTGTTACCCACGCACTGTGGCGTGACCGGGTTCCAGATACAAACATGTTGGATGAAAATACTGAGACCTACCGAGAAGTCTTAGGGCTAACTCGAGGGCTAGATGATTACATCACCACGCTCTCCCCAATCGGTGATGGGTTACTACTAATTTCCAAAAGATCCAGTTAAAGCAAAAACCACCTGAAACTCAGGTGGTTGATACTAGGTCTTTAGCGTTTCTTGATTCCGGCAAGAACTTTCTTGAGGGCTTCAACCTCATCGTCGTTTACCGAAATAACTAGGCGGCCTCCGCCTTCCAGTGGGATACGAAGGACAATCAGACCGCGAGCTTCGCGCTCGGCTTCCATAGGTCCGTCACCGGTACGTGGCTTCATAGCTGCCATTGAAACTCCTTGATGCTAGGCATTGAACTTCTATTAAACCACGCCGAGGGCACCGATTTGGGCCTATGCGGGAAACTCGTGGATTTCTAAGCCAGCCATCCGCGTAATGCGCGCTCACAGGCGTATATTTGCTCGACTTCGACTGCCTCGTCATCGGCGTGAGCCTTATTGGGGTCGCCTGGTCCAAAGTTCACAGCAGGGATGCCTAAAGCGGAGAACCTGGCCACATCGGTCCAGCCATACTTGGGAGCCGGGGTTGTCCCAGTAACCGCAACGAATGCTTCGGCTTCAGGAAGATCAAGACCGGGTCTCGCCCCATCAGCGAAGTCAGTCACCACCAAATCAAAGCCAGCAAAGAGCTCCCTGAGGTGTGCTTCGGCATCCTTAGAGCTCTTTGACGGAGCAAAGCGGTAGTTGATAGTCAAAACTGCAGAATCTGGAATAACGTTGGCAGCTATACCTGAGCTCATCAGCACGGCATTCAAACTTTCCCGATAAACCAAACCATCCACCGATATTTCTGCAGGAGTGTAATTGGCGAGCATGCGCAGTGGTTCGGCGGCTTTATGCAGAGCGTTCTCACCCATCCACGGTCTGGCCGAGTGCGCCTTGACACCGCTGAATCTAATCTCAGCCCGAAGAGTGCCATTACAGCCACCTTCTACCCTGGCACTGCTCGGTTCACACAAAACCGCAAAACTACCCGCCAAGAGTTCCGGTCTGGTTCTGGCTATTCTGCCCAAACCGTTAAGCTCCGAGTCAACCTCTTCGTGATCGTAGAAAACCCAGGTGATATCGACATTTGGTTCCGAAAGTTCTGCAGCAAGTTTCAACTGAACCGCAACCCCAGCTTTCATATCAACGGTTCCGCGACCCCAGAGCATCTTCTTGCCATCAACTTCAACGAACTTGGTCGGCAGGTTATCGGCAACCGGAACCGTGTCGATGTGTCCGGCAATTACTACCCGCTTGGCTCTGCCAAGATTAGTCCTCGCGACTATCGCATCCTGCAGTCTGATTACCTCTAGGTGAGCAAATGGTTTCAGAGCTGCCTCAATAGCGTCGGCAAGTTCAGCTTCATGGCTAGAAACCGAGAAAATGTCACAGATGTCTTTGGTGATTTCCACCACATCTTTTTTAATGTCTAGAATCGTTGGCACTATACGAGCCTACTTGTAACCTTGAAGAGATGAATACTTCAACTCAGAGCAAAGCCTATGGAATTGGCCTAGCCTCCATTAGCACCGATGGAACCATACTTGATACCTGGTACCCCCAACCTGAACTTGGAACAGCTCCAATCGGTGATGCCCTGCATCTGCTGGCAGCGGAGTATCAAACTCTAATTGGTCATGACCCAAGAAGAAACGTCGAAGTAAAAGTAGTTAAGACAGAGATCAACCTAAGTGAACCGGTTTCATCAACTCCAGATGCCTACCTTCGACTTCACCTACTCTCCCACCTATTGGTTAAACCAAACGCCTTGAACTTAGAGAACCTGATGGCCCACCTTCCGATTGTCGCCTTCAGCTCAATCGGAGCTATCTCGGTTACCGACTACGAGGTCTTGCTTCCTTCGCTTCGCCAATCAGGAATCACAGTTCACTCAGTAGACAAATTCCCAAGACTTACTGACTACGTGGTTCCTAAAGGTGTTCGAATAGCTGACGCTAACCGCGTAAGACTAGGTGCTCACCTGTCTCCAGGAACCACAATCATGCACGAAGGCTTTGTGAACTTCAATGCTGGCACCCTAGGTATTGCAATGGTTGAAGGTCGTATCACCCAGGGAGTCATAGTCGGCAACGGATCAGACATCGGTGGAGGTGCCTCAATCATGGGAACTCTCTCCGGTGGCGGTAGGGAACGAGTGATCATCGGTGAACGAGCCCTGCTTGGAGCTAACTCCGGTATTGGAATTTCAATTGGTGATGACTCGGTAGTTGAAGCTGGTTTGTATGTGACAGCAGGAACTAAGGTCACTATTGTCGATGGATCTAATGAAAGAACAGTGAAAGCGGTTGAACTAAGCGGTCAACCGAACTTGTTGTTTAGAAGAAATTCACTGACCGGTCGAGTTGAAGTCCTGCACCGAAGCGGTGCCGGCATAACGCTAAACCCAGCTCTTCATACCGGTGTCTAACCAGTCACCGAATCCCAGCCTCTGCCTAGAATCGCTTTTTCATCGAGATAAACCTCAGAATCGGCTTTATCAATTACTTTGCCAATAGCTTTGAAGCCTTTAGGTAGTTGAACATTGCTTGGGAAAGTAGCCAGTAACGAATGATCTTCACCGCCGTATAAAACCCATTCCAAAGGTTCAACACCCAAACGCATAGCGGCTTGATCAAGAACTGCTTCAAATCCTGAAAGAACAGAACGATCAATAACTAGAGAAACTCCTGATGCTCTAGCCATCCGAGCTGCATCTTGAGCAAGTGAGTCCGAGATATCGAGCATGGCTGTCGCTCCAACCTTGTTGGCAATTGCACCCAGAGCAATAGGAGGTTGCGGTCTAAGTTGAATTGAAACAAGCTCGTCAAAAGCACTCTTGGCTGAGTCATCTCTTTCTAGAAGTGCTAGCCCAGTGGCAGCTTTACCCAGCGTGCCGGCTACTGCCAAAACATCGCCAGGCTTAGCACCACTTCTAAGCACAGGTTCCAGTCCTTGCAGGTCACCGTGAGCGGTCACCGATATAAACACTTTGTCTGATCGAGCAAGATCTCCGCCAACTACTGCAGCGCCAGGTGCTAACTCGCTAAGTCCAGCATTGAGGCCATCGGCGAAGTCCTGCAGCCAGGAAACTTTGGTGCCGCTGGGCAGGGCAATCGAAACAACTAGAGCTGTTGGTTTGGCCCCCATTGCCGCCACGTCAGCAACATTGCTGGCTACTGCCTTGAAACCTAGGTCAAAACCAGTTGACCAATCCAACCTGAAATCGTGGTCCTCAATCATGGTGTCGGTTGTAACGACAAATCTAGAGTCAACCGCCTTGACCACTGCAGCATCATCACCAGGTCCAACCAAGGTGTATTCACCCTGAATCAGTCTGCCGATGGTTAGCCTGAGCGACTCGCTCTCGCCAAGCTCAGCCAAAGTTTTATCCAACACGTAATCAAAGGTAGCCTGTTTGAGATGAAGTTATTGAAAGTTTTACCCCTTTTGTTGGCGCTGACGCTGACTGGATGTTCGGCTACGGTCATAATCGATCCAGCTGCCAACGCTAACGACCCTGGCTGTGCTGAGGTGATTGTCCGCCTCCCGCAGCAAACTGCCGAGCAGCCTCGAAGAACTACAAGTTCACAGGGAACGGGGGCTTGGGGTAATCCAACGAGTATTACTCTGACCTGTGGGCTTGAACCAATTATGGTAAGTGACCTTACCTGTATCACCGCTGGTGGGGTTGATTGGGTTGTTGATGAATCCCAGAAACCCACATACAAGTTCATAAGCTTCGGAAGAACACCAGCAACCCTGGTAACCATCGACTCAACAAAGGTTTCTGGAGCAACAGTTTTAGAGGATTTAGGTCAGGCTGTTCAATTTAGTAAACAAACCAAGAAGTGCTTAGGTTAGTTTCTCTCGAAAGCCAACTGAATCAACTGATCAATTAGATCAGGGTAGCTCAAACCAGATGCCTGCCAACATTTTGGATACATCGAAATTGGTGTGAAGCCTGGCATCAGGTTAAGTTCGTTGACGAAGAACCCATCTTTGGTAAGGAAGAAGTCTGCTCTGGCTAAACCAAAACAACCTAGCGCCTGGAAAGCTTTAGCCGCAAGCTTTTGCATTTCAACCAATAGTTCAGAAGATAGGTCAGCTGGGCAGATAAGTTCGGCAGCATCCGCATCACGATACTTCGCATCAAAGTCATAGAACTCGCCAGAACGAATAACAATTTCACCAGCCACAGAAACCTGTGGTTTAGTGCTTCCCTTTACCGATAAAACAGCACACTCCAGTTCCCTACCGACTAAACCTTTTTCAACGGTAACTTTGCTGTCCTCGTTGAAGGCAACCTCAAGGGCCTTGGCAAAGTCAGCCATGTCTTTAACCTTTGAAACACCGACCGATGAACCTGCTCTAGCTGGTTTCACAAACAATGGCAAAGAGCCCAGTTTCTTAACATTTTCTAGTGCAGTCTCAGGATCATCCAACCAGTCGGACTTATGAATTACGACATGTGGGGTTACTGGCAAACCAGCAGCGATAAACAAAGCCTTAGAAAACTCTTTATCCATACCTGCAGCTGATGCAAAGACTCCGTTACCAACATAAGGAAGACCAATAAGCTCCAAGAATCCCTGAATGGTTCCGTCTTCACCATTAGGTCCATGCAGGACCGGGAAGACAACATCCACATCGCCCAAAGAGTCTTTTGAACCATTTGCTTCAACAAAAAGTTCAATAGAACCAGCCTTAGGCCAAATAACTGTTTTACCTTCAAAGACGACCTGAGGTAGTTCACCTTCGGTCAAAGCCCATTTCGCAACTGAGTCTTCTGCTGGAACATAAATACCATCGCGAGTAATTCCAACTGGAATAACTTCATATTTATCGCGATCAATAGCTGAGAGAACACCGCTAGCCGTTGCGCATGAAATCGAGTGTTCACTGGAAACACCGCCGAAGAGAATTACAACTCTGGTCTTAGCCATTACTCGGCCTCAGGCTTGTCACTGCCACGGGTAAGTGAAGGCCCAATATCTTTAGGGCTCATCTTGCCTTCAATTACCAAGTAAACCTGTTCGACGATGGGCATGGAGACGCCTTTAGCCGCAGCAAGCTTTAGAACCGGTGCTACAGACGTCAAACCTTCAGCGGTTTGAGATAGTCGCTTGAGTACCTCACGCTTGGAATAACCCTTACCTAGCATTTCACCAGCCTTGTGGTTTCTAGAAAGCGGTGATTCAGATGTTGCAATCAAGTCACCAAGACCGGCAAGACCGACCATAGTTTTCTTCTTCGCCCCGTACTCAACTGCGAATCTAGAAATTTCAGCTAGACCTCTAGTCATAATTGAAGCTTTGGTGTTTTGGCCATAGCCAACGCCATTGACGATTCCGATGGCTACTGCGATCAGATTCTTCAAAATTCCACCAAACTCAGTTCCGATTACGTCCTTATTGGTAAATGTAGTGAAGTAGGAGTTGGTCGACGCTGCAGCAACAAGTCTGGCATTGTCCTTAGATGTGCAGGCGGCAACGCAAGCAGCAGGCTGTTCTGAGGCGATCTCTAACGAAAGGTTTGGACCGGAAACAACACAAATCTGATCCTGATGGACTTTGAGAACATCGGCAATAACTTCACTCATGCGAAGCCCCGAGCCCTGCTCAACACCTTTCATCAGCGAAACCAAAATGGCCCCAGGTTCAATAAACTTTCCCCACTCTTCCAGGTTGGTTCGCAAAGTTTGCGAAGGAACAGCGATGTAAACCTGCTCTGCTCCGGCTAAAACTTCTGCAATGTCGCTGGAAGCAACTAAGCCAATTGGCAAGTTGATGCCAGGCATGTAGTCACCGTTGCGGTGAGTAAGGTTGATTTCTTCGGTAAGTTCTGGCCTTCTTGACCACAGCAAAACTTCGTTTCCGGCGTCAACTAGAACCTTGGCGAAAGTTGTTCCCCAGGAACCAGCTCCGATAACAGCGACTTTAGCCATGCGCTAGCCCCTTCGCTTATAAACAATCCGGCCAAACTTAACTTTGGCATCTGCAGGTAGCGGAGGTAGACCTGCTTTTTCTCTGCGGTCATTCTCCGCTTTGATAATTAAGAACTTTTTGAAGTTACCGTGATCAGGTAAACCGTGATCACTTGGGTAATAGCGCTTAGCCGGAGCTTTCTTGCCACGGATGCCTTCAACCAAGGTAGTTATTTCGGTCATCAAGTTTTCAGTCATCACGGTCATTTCTTCCGTAGAAACCTTTTTACCCATGTACTGATCGAATTCAATTGGTTTTCCGATAACCATTTTTACGGTGTGCCAAGGCTTCGGCTTAATCTTTGAAGAGTAAGTGTCAACGATAGCTTCGGTCCCCCACTGCCCCAATGGAATAATTGGGACACCGGTCTCTAAAGCCAATCGGACTGTTCCGGTTCTGCCGCGCATCGGCCACTGATCAGGTTCACGGGTAAGAGTTCCTTCAGGGAAAATACCGATGCAGTGACCAGCACGAAGTACTTTGTAGGCAGCTTCCATCGGGTCCTGATTGTTTCGTCCACCTCGGAAAACTGGTATCTGGCCGCAGGAAAGTAGGACTGGGCCGACGATTGGAGTCCTAAACAACCCTTCTTTAGCAAGGAAGTGGGGTGCCCTGCGAAGTTTATAGAACATCATGTAGGCAACTGCCAGAGCATCAAGAGTTGTTACGTGGTTGGCAGCCAACACGTATCCACCGGTCTTCGGCAGATTCTCGACACCGGTAACTTCAATTCGATACATCAAGCGAACAAGTGGTCTAAGAATGCCGCCAACTACGCGCATCTGCCAGGTGATTTCTTTATCCGGCCTAAGTTCCGGCATCTTGATGGATTGAACGTTCTTCTTAGCCATCAGTTACTCCGTAAAACTAAATGATGCACCGAGGGCTTCAAGCTTTTCCAAGAAGTGTTCGTAACCTCTGGAGATTAGCTGCACATTGCTGACATTAGAGGTTCCCTGAGCTGCCAGGGCTGCGACCATGTGGCTGAAACCACCACGAAGATCCGGAACTGTGATGTCTGCACCAACCAGTTGTGTAGGGCCAGAAATGACTGCTGAGTGATAGAAGTTGCGTTGCCCAAAGCGGCAAGGGTTACCACCTAGACATTCGCGATAGATCTGAATCTGGGCACCCATCTTGACCAGTGCCTCGGTAAAACCAAACCTGTTTTCGTAAACAGTTTCGTGAACGATTGAAAGACCGGTTGCCTGAGTCAGAGCAACAACCAGTGGCTGCTGCCAGTCAGTCATAAAACCTGGGTGGACGTCGGTCTCGATTACCACCGGCTGCAAAGCTCCGCCTGGGTGTTTGAAGCGAATACCATCGTCCTCGATTTCAAATGCTCCACCGATTTTTCTAAATACGTTCAGGAATGTTGTCATCTCCTGTTGGCGAGCACCACCGACCATAATCTCGCCACCGGTTGCCAAAGCCGCAGCAGCCCACGACGCCGCTTCATTTCTATCAAATAAGGCGCGGTGGGAATAGCCGTTCAGGGTTTCAACACCCTCGATGCGAATCACTCGGTCGGTGTCTACCGAAATGATGGCACCCATTTTTTGCAAGATAGCGATCAGGTCCATGATTTCTGGCTCAACTGCAGCTCCGGAAAGTTCAGTTAGTCCCTGCGCCTTGGTTGCAGTGAGCAGTACTTGCTCGGTAGCGCCAACCGATGGGTAAGGCAGGGAAATCTTAGCCCCGTGCAAACCATTGGGAGCAGTCATCCTTGTTCCATTCGGAAGCTTCTCGATAACAGCACCGAAGTTTCTAAGTACTTCTAAGTGATAGTCGACTGGTCGGTCACCGATGTGACAGCCGCCCAAATCTGGGATGAAGGCCTCACCGAGCTGATGCAACAGTGGGCCACAAAACAAAATAGGGATTCTGGAAGATCCGGCGTGAGCATCAATATCAACCATTCGGGCTGACTTGACTTTGCTCGGGTCCAGTTTCATAACACCGGCGTCATCAAAGTCGATAGTTACCCCGTGAAGCTCAAGCAGCCTCTGGACAACTTCGACGTCACTGATTTTTGGAACATCTCTGAGGATGCTCGGGGTCTCACCCAGCAGGGCGGCGACCATCGCCTTGGTAACCAGGTTCTTGGCACCTTTGAGGTCGACGCGACCGACCAGCGGTTTCCCGCCTTCAACGGTAATTTGACTCATCCGATTCCTAGCTTGTTCCCTGAAACGCCTAAAAAGACCTTGAACCCCAAGTTTACCAGCGTGGCGTAGATTGGCAGGGTGAACAATATCGAGCAAATTCAGCGTCGAACCATACGAATTCTGGCTACAGGACAGGTTTTAGGCGGTTTTGGGCTCGGTTCTGTGCTTTCTATTGGATCACTTTTAGCTCGAGATCTCAGTGGAACTGAGGCCTGGGCAGGAGCAGCAGCAACATTCAGCACCCTCGGCGCTGCCGTTTGGGCTATTCCACTTTCCAGACTTGCCTATGCCAAAGGTAGGCGACCGGCCTTAGCTACTGGAGCAGCCTTTGCAATCAGTGGTGCACTGCTAGTTATTGAGGCAGCCCACATTCGCTTCTTCCCACTTTTACTGCTTGGTATCTTTTTGCTAGGTGCCGGATCGGCAACCAGCTTGCAGGCTAGATTTGCCGCGACCGACATTCCGGTTACCGGTAAAACGGGGCGGTCAATTGGTCTTGTAGTTTGGGCGACAACCGTTGGGGCTGTCACCGGTCCTAACCTGTTTGGTCCGGGTGATGCACTGGGTAAGCTTCTTGGCTTACCACCGATGACCGGACCATTCCTATTTACGGTAGTTGCCCAAATTGGCTCAACTTTGATTTTTTGGTTTGGACTAAAACCAGACCCACTGAAATTTGCTCAGGAATTACAAAAAGATTCAGCGAAAACCAAACATAAGATATCGCTAAAATCGGCAATTCAGACTCTTCGGGAAAACAGCCTGGCCAGATATGCAGTGATCAGCGTCGCCCTCTCTCACATGGTTATGGTTTCGGTTATGAGTATGACGCCGGTCCATATGCAGGACATGGGTTACGACCTCGTTGTGGTTGGTTTTACCATCAGCCTGCATATCGCCGGGATGTATGCCTTGTCCCCGCTTATGGGCATGCTAGCTGACCGTTTTGGGAAAATCAGAATGATCGTAATTGGGCAGCTGACTTACTTGGCTGCTCTGGCAACAGCAGGATTTGGTAATGACAACCGTTGGTTGGTTACTCTAGGTCTAGCCCTCTTGGGGTTGGGTTGGTCTGCCTCAACGGTATCTGGCTCTGCCCTGTTGGCTTCGGTGCTTCCGGCTAATGAGAAAACTAACGTTCAGGGACTATCGGATTCTTTGATGAATCTTTCCGGTGCCCTAGGTGGTGGGGTTGCTGGAACTATTTTAAGTTTCGTAGCTTTCGGCGGATTGAACATGTTTGCGCTGCTACCGGTAACTGTTATTTCACTGCTTTCGATAGTTGCCTATCGAAAATCTATCGCAGCTGAAGCAGCTCCTGCCAAGTAGGACCGCAGCAGCCACCTTCTTGCTGAATCGAAAATTCAGCTGCGCGACAAGCTAGCTCCAGTGATTCTTGCAAACCATTTCCGGCAGCCAATGCAGCCAGGAAAGCACCGGTGTGAACATCGCCCGCTCCGTTAGTGTCAACCACTGGAACCTTTCGACCTGGCGCATCAGCAACCAGTTTTCCGCCGTGGTGTAATTCTGCGCCTTCAGCACCTTTTCTAAGTAGCAGCCAGACATCCTCGGCTACGAAGGACGCCAATTTTTCATACTCACTTTTATTGCAGGAAATTAGCGTTGCATGCTTGCCCAGCCAAGTTAGCACCTCATCAGATAGTTGCGCAGTGGTCGGTCCTGGATCAAAGACAATCTTGCTTTTGATTAGATCGGACTGGAAAAGTTTCGCAAAGGCATCCCTGGAAGTTGGATAGACCAATTCATATCCATAAATAACCAGCCAGATATCTTCACTGTATTCATACTTTTCAAGTTCTTCGAAAGCTCTAAGCCCCTCAGCACCGCTCTGGGTAACGAAACTGCGTTGACCGTTAGGTTCAACCAAAGTAATACAGAGCCCTGAATCTCCCTGGCTGTAATCCTCGATAGCTTCAATCGAAACATTTTCCATAGCCATGGCTGCCCTAATTAGATCAGATCTGGGGCCGGTGCCAAGCGGTGTGCAGTGAACAGCAGGTAAGCCTAACCTGGTGGCTGTTGATTCTAGATTGAGTGCGCCGCCAACCTGACTGAAAGTCTTGGTAGCTAACACATCGCCACCGGGGGTGGGAAGATGGGGGACGTAGGTCACCTGATCGACTAAACCGCTGGCTAAGGATTTCAGGTGCGTTGGGCGAAACTCAGTTAACTCCATTAGTTCAACCCTAATAAAGAAAATCCACCTTCATTTAGTAATAAAGGCGGAATTTGGTGACCCCAGCGGGATTTGAACCCGCGCTACTGCCGTGAGAGGGCAGCGTCCTAGGCCGCTAAACGATGGGGCCGTAGAGCAACCTCTCTATTATGCCAGAGGGCACCAGTTAGAGCCAGCCCTCTTATCAGGCAAAGACTCTAAGCGCTTTGGGTGCGATAACGCATGTCACCGGTGATTCACCCACGTGCTCACCGTCTGAATAGGCAGGCATACCAGGCGAGTGCAGGGTTACTTCCTTGGCTCGGATGATCTCAACTGCAGGGTGGGTTACGTGTTTGCCCTCATATACAGTCGGGAAGAGTTTGATCAATTCCAGCCGGCTAATCGAGTTGAGAATAAAGAGGTCGAGTGAGCCATCATCAACTGAGGCTTCCGGAGTGATGTAGAGGCCACCTCCGTAACTTGGGCTATTGGCAACTGTGCAAAGGTTTGCTTCAAAGATTCGCTCTTTGCCATCAATTACCGCTCTATAAGAAATTGGTTTGAAGGCTGCCAACTCCCGATACATCGCCAATCGATACTTGATAGGTCCGGTAATCCAAGACCAGGTGTTGGCTCTTTTATTGACAAGTGCGTCAAAACCTGCACTCACAGCCCCAAAGGAATAGAACTTCTTGGAATCAGAATTTGATTCAATCAGGTCAACCAACCTAGTTTTATTTAAACTGTCAACCACATGCTTAACTC
>JAURJV010000018.1 GCA_030832065.1 Rhodoluna sp.
CAGCAAGCGATCACATTCACCGGGTAAGCGGTGCTGGGGGCTCGAGTGGGTTCCTGCCCCACCACAGCCAAGTGGGAGGGCTTTCGTCTTCTGCCGGTCCTAAGAGTGCTCACTGGCTCCTCACCGCCACCACGACCTCTTTTTGAGCTATTGCGTTTACTAAAGACCTAACTTCTGCCCGGGAGATGCAAACCTCTATTTCGGTTTGATTCTGACTGAGGGCGTCGGTGCTCTCGGAGAGAGCTATCAGTTCAGCTGAAGTAACGATTTGATTTGGGATTGCCCCCTCAATGGCATTGGCTGGGGCTGACCAAAGATCAACCTGGTCACCGATGTGGATGTCTTTACCCAAGCGAAGATTCAAACCGATTCGAAGGTTGACGCAGTCGACTCTTTGCGAATCATCAACGGCTGATAGTGGAATCAGCTCTCCGGCTCTAACCGCCTTGGTTAGCAACCACTGATCTTGCTTCTCGGTCGAACGAATGTAATAGTTTTCCTGTTCCCCGAGGCTTAGGTTCACCCTGGTTGAGTTACTCTCGTTCAGCAGAGTGTTGCTCGGCAAGTCAGTGACGGCGACCAGATAGCCCGCTCCCTCAGCTTCAATTGGGAAGACAGCCAAATAACCTGCTGCGACAAACAGTAAGGTAGCCAAACTAAACAGTATTCTGTTTCTTCTCGAACCCAAACGATTATTCAGCTTTACCTTGTTGCTTCTTCTACGAGAAAACTTTGCCATGGCTAAATGTTGGTAAATCCTAAGTCAGGTCGCTGAACTTCTCCACAACCACCACTCCAAGACTGCCAAGAGGTATCCAGTAATGACTATCGGATTGCAGTTTTATGAATTCAGTTGAAACATCAAGTAATAAACCTGAAACAGTTTGTTCACTGGAAATAATCTTTATACTCTTGCCTAGAAGCTTCAATTCCAGCAGCGATGCTAAGTTGCCCTCAGTTTTCAGCAGAGTTGATCCATGATCTTCAGCACGAAGGATTTGAATATTCCTGACCGGGATGATCAGCCAGCGCAACTGGTTGTTGTTGAGCTCAAAGCCAGCCAGGAAGTCTGGGCCTAAGAGTACTGAAGTCAGCAGGTGTGATGCGAAATCAAGTTCGACTCGAACCACTTTGGCGATAACAGCCGGCTGTTCGGCTGAGCGAACATTGCTCTGGAAGTAGCCCTGGGCTTCTAGGTCTTCGAAGATTGCGTCGAGATTCATCAGGCTATTTTCCAAGTAAATCCAAGGATTTCACGCTCTCCACAGCCCCTTCCCCAACCTAGTTATCGGGAACAAAATTGGGTAATTTGTTTCTAGTCATGAAAGGGGAGATTGATTCTGATGCAAGCAAAAGCAAACACAGGGGCACCTCGTAAGGTTACAAACCCGATCGAATCCGATGATTACTTTGGGGTCCAATTCACATCAACCGCAGCATTGGGAGATCCTCTTCCGGTCCTGAGGTTTCTAGCTCAGGCGGTAATTGAAACGATGGCTGGAATCAGAGATGTCGAGCAGTGTGCAAGGTGGCTCACTGACAGCGTCTACCTGCAGCTCAAAAAACGTTCTATGGAAGCCAACCGAAACCGAGCTCATGCCAAAGACAACCAACTCAGACCTAACCTGGTGATTGGCAAGGCAACCTCGTTTAGTCCAAGAGATGGAGTTATCGAAGGCGTGGTCATAGTTCATAACCGAGGTAGGGCAAGAGCAGTAGCTATTCGCCTTGAAGGGTATAACGGCAGATGGCGTGCGAAAAGCATCGCCGTGCTTTGAAGACTACTTCTTGAAGAAGGAGCTTCCTGGTCCGTCATCTTTCTTAGCTGGCTTGTCTGCCTGCTTAATCTCGGCTGCCCCAGTTTCACTAGGAGCTGTAAAGGTGAGGTTGCTCTGAGTAACTGGTGGTGCTGACTCAACCTGAACATCTAGGTTGAACAGGAAGCCAATTGACTCTTCCTTGATAGCTCCCATCATCTGGCTAAACATGTTGAATCCCTCACGCTGGTATTCAACCAGCGGATCACGCTGAGCCATGGCACGAAGACCAATGCCTTCTTTGAGGTAGTCCATTTCGTAGAGGTGGTCACGCCATTTTCTATCTAGCACCGATAGAACAACTCTTCTTTCCAACTCATGCATTGGACCTTCACCAACTTGCTTCACGCGGTTGCTGTATGCGATGCGCGCATCAGAGATGATTTCCTTAGTCAACCAGTCACGACTGAGCTTAGATCTTGAACCAGCCTCAGTGAGCACTTCCTCGATGGTAATACCAATCGGGTAAATGGTCTTTAGGTCTGACCACAGCGCTTGCAGGTCCCAGTCACTTCCAGCGTTATCAGCGATATGTCCTTGAACAATATCCGCAACTACATCGACTAGGAATTGGTCAACTCGACCAGTTAGATCATCGCCGGCAAGAATGTGACGACGATCAGAGTAAATAGCTTCACGCTGACGATTCAAAACATCGTCATACTTAAGAACGTTCTTACGAATTTCCGCGTTGCGCGCCTCAACCTGAGCCTGAGCGCTGGCGATAGCCTTGCTGACTACACCTGATTCAATTGCCATATCATCCGGCACGTTGCCGCGGTTCATTAGCGCTGAAGCTGCACCCGAATTGAACAAGCGCATCAGATCATCGGTAAGCGATAGGTAGAACCTGGACTCACCCGGGTCACCTTGACGACCTGAACGACCACGCAGCTGGTTGTCGATTCGTCTTGATTCGTGACGCTCAGTACCTAGAACGTATAGACCACCAACCGCAACTACCTTCTCTGCTTCATCAGCAACTTGGCGTTTAATGTCCTCATAGGTTTTCGCCCAGGCTGCTTCATACTCCTCTGGCTTCTCAACCGAGTCATAGCCCTTCTTGGCTAGGGCATCATAGGTCAGATACTCAGCGTTACCACCGAGCATGATGTCTGTTCCACGACCGGCCATGTTGGTGGCAACGGTGACAGAACCAAGTCGACCAGCCTGTGCGACGATGGAAGCTTCCCTAGCGTGGTTCTTAGCGTTCAAAACCTCGTGTCTAATCCCGCGCTTGGCTAGCAGCTTGGATAGATACTCGCTCTTTTCCACGCTCGTGGTTCCAACCAGAATTGGCTGGCCGGTGGCGTGGCGGGTGACAATGTCTTCGACCACCATGGCGAACTTAACCGCTTCATTCTTATAGATCAAATCGGACTGATCAATACGAATCATCGGACGGTTGGTTGGAATTGGAATTACACCCAGTTTGTAGGTGGACATGAATTCGGCTGCTTCGGTAGCCGCAGTTCCGGTCATACCCGAGAGCTTGTTGTATAGCCTGAAGTAATTCTGCAGGGTAACAGTAGCTAGGGTTTGGTTCTCAGCCTTAACGGCAACGCCCTCTTTGGCTTCAATAGCCTGGTGGATACCTTCGTTGTAACGACGGCCTTCCAAGATACGTCCGGTGTGCTCATCAACAATTAGCACTTCCCCGTTCATCACCACATAGTCCTTGTCACGCTTAAACAGCGCTTTAGCTCTGATTGAGTTATTCAGGAATGAGATCAGTGGAGTGTTTGCTGATTCGTAGAGGTTAGAAATACCCAGGTAGTTCTCAACCTTGGCGATACCAGGTTCAAGAATTCCAACGGTGCGCTTCTTCTCATCAATCTCGTAGTCGATAACCGGCTGAAGCTTTTCTGCAATCTTGGCAAATTCTCCAAACCAACGGTTAGCCTCACCGGAGGATGGCCCAGAAATAATTAGTGGGGTTCTGGCTTCATCAATCAGAATCGAGTCAACCTCGTCAACGATGGCAAAGAAGTGGCCACGCTGAACTAAATCAGCCGAACTCTGCGCCATGTTGTCGCGCAGGTAATCAAAACCATATTCGTTGTTGGTTCCGTAAGTAATGTCAGCTAAATACTGTTCGCGTCGAACATCTGGTGACTGACCGGAAAGAATGATTCCGGTTGACATACCCAGGGCTCGGTAAACGCGGCCCATTAGTTCACCCTGATAACCCGCCAAGAAGTCGTTAGTGGTGATGATGTGAACACCGCGACCGGCAATAGCATTCAGGTAGGCAGGCAAAGTTGCTACCAGGGTCTTACCTTCACCGGTTTTCATTTCAGCGATGTTGCTCAGGTGCAGCGCTGCCCCACCCATGATCTGAACATCG
>JAURJV010000006.1 GCA_030832065.1 Rhodoluna sp.
CCAGACTTTCATTACTAACCGTGAACAACAGAAACATTATTCCCAAAATAGTGAAAATCAACCCAAAACCTAGCAAACTTCCTGAACCTTGGTCAAATTTGAGATTCATAGCCCCGATTTTCTGGAGCACTGTTGCTCAGCGATAGGGAATGATCCAAGCCAAAATAGCCGCCAATCCAAAGTTAACTTCAAGCAAATGAACATATTCTGATGAACTATCTCATACTCGACACCTTTAGTTTGATCTAGCAATTGCCTGAGAGTAATTTCATCTTCACCCCTGGCCAAGGCCCTGGCCCCAACTGCTGACAACTCAACTAAATTCATTCGCTGCGCTTGAGCCGTAAGAGCGGATAGCGCCATTAAGAGAATTAACAAAACAGCTGGAAGCACTAAAGCAAATTCTGCAGTGACACTTCCCCGATCAGTAACTATTCGCTGGTTGGAACGCTCAACGCTGAGTGAACCATGTCCATCAACATCTGCTTTACTTCGCTGGACCGCAGAATTGTCAAGAGCAGTCCGGCAAAACCAACCGCAGCTAGGGTGATAATTACATACTCTGCGGTTGTTGCTCCATCCTCGTTGCAAAGTTTTTGTCGCATTTACTTTTCCTTTCATACTTTTCCCAACATTGAAACCA
Source organism: Rhodoluna sp. (assembly GCA_030832065.1). GTDB lineage: Bacteria > Actinomycetota > Actinomycetes > Actinomycetales > Microbacteriaceae > Rhodoluna. The sequence goes on from JAURJV010000006.1 coordinate 644, forward strand.
TTAGTGGAACAAGTGTTATAAAAATAAAAGCCGGTAACACAACCAGACCGAGTGGCAAAAGTAATTTCACAGAAAGCTTTTCAATCACAAGTTCTGACTCAGTAATAATTCCCCGCTGCAATAAGCCTGCTTGCCTTCTGAGCAGATCAGCGACCCTAGCCCCGGTCTCGGCAACAAGCATTTCAATTTCAGCCAGGGCCCTTAATTCCCGCTCGTCGGGTTCCGCTTGAAATACCCGGCGAAACTCACCTAGGGCCAGCCTTTTGGCTACACCCAATTCAGCTCCACCGCTGGAAGCCAAGGCCACCCCCAAAAGCAATAACCCAGCTGGATCGGCTTTGGGTTGCGCCGCGGCTACCATCCGATTGCTGACCAGCCTAGCGATGGCAAGCAGAACAATGCCAAGGCTCAGGCTAAACAGTAAAACTGGTGCTCTAAGAAATGACTCAAATACCGCTAACCCCGATAGTTGGGCAAGACCGAGAGTTATCAGTGGAAGCCAAATCACCAACCTTGCACTGGCTTTAGGGCCAGCTTGATTCACCTTCAGTCTCTCCAAGGCCTGTTGCCGATAGGAGTAAATGTTGGCAACCTGCTCCAATTCGTAAGCTACAGCAGAACCAACCTGCTGGCATAGCTGCAAAAGATATCTGATTTCACGATCAGCCGGTACCCCACCAACGTGTTTTAGTGCTTTATCGATTGGAACTCCAGAGCGCAGCAATCCGGCAAACTTGATCAGCAGCAGTGAGTCACTCATTGCTACCAAGTCTCTGGATTGAAAGCACCTGTCTAGCCGGTGCCTTGCCTAAGTAGATGACGTAATCAACCGAACTTGTAATCATCATGCGACCCAAACCGGGTTGGATGTTACCGCTAGCCAGCATTGCTAGCATTCTGGCTACAACTTCATCCGCACTATTGGCGTGAATCGTGAACCCTGCACCACTGTGACCGGTATTCAAAGCCTGCAGTAACACTTCCAGCTCCTCTCCCCTGGCTTCTCCAATAACAATTCGATCCGGTCGCATTCTCAGTGCCTCTCTCAGAAGTTGGTTGAGCGAGATTTCACCAACGCCTTCATGGTTGTTAGTTCTAGTAAAAAGTGAAACTGCGTTAGCTAAGTCCAACTCTCTGGAATCTTCAATAGTTATGATTCGTTCATCTGTGATTTCCAGCAACATCGCCCGAAGCAGCGTTGTCTTACCGGATCCGGTAGCACCGGCAATCACAAAGTTTTGTTTACCTGCGACTATTTTCCCTAATAGAGAAAGCTGCACTGAGTTGAGAAATCTAGTATCAAGTAGATGCCGCAAAGTAAGTGATTGAACTGAATGTCTTCGAATAGACAGTTGAGTCCCGATTGAACATTCACCACCAAGGATGCAGTGGATGCGCAACAAACCATACTCGGACTTAATGGTGACTTCAGCAAAAGGCTTACTCAAATCAACCCGCGAACCATTCGACTGGATTAGTTCTCTAGCAAATAATTTGAGTTCTTCTTCCGATTCGAAGTGAAATTCCGTATTGCGTAGTCCACTACTTCCTTCAACCTGGATAGCAGAGGTTGAGTTAACCAACACATCGTTAATCTCTGGGTCTGCGAGAAGGTCAATTGGATTCATTCAACAATGATTGATTGAACTAAATCGCTTTTATGATCTGCCTGTAAAAATGTTGAAAACCGGGGTTGTGGAGAGGACTTAAGTAAAGGGGCCCCGGTCTCTGGGGGGAGTGACCGGGGCCGGCGATAAATGATTGGGGGAATCAAGTTATCGCAGGTCAGCCGAAGCTGACTACAAAATAATAACAAGGTTTAGACCGGTTAGTTAAGCGATGTTACGGATTGTGGCGCAGGGCTAGAGTTGGCTTATGAGCGACCTTTATTCGCAGGCGAAGAATGACCGGCTTGGCTTTTGGGCTGAGCAGGCTAGACACCTACATTGGCATAAACCTTTTAGCCAAACACTTGACTTCAGCAAAGCCCCTTTTGCCTCCTGGTTTGCCGATGGCCAGATAAATGCCAGTTACAACTGCCTGGATAGGCATGTGCTGGCCGGTCTTGGAGATCGGATTGCCCTGTTGTTTGAAGGCGAACCAGGTGATTCTAAGAAATACAGCTATGCCGAGCTGCTAAATGAGACCAAGAAAGCAGCCAATGCACTTATCGCTCTTGGTGTGGGTGAGGGTGATCGGGTTGCAATTTACAGTCCACTCATTCCTGAGACCATCATCGCTATGTTGGCAGTTGCAAGAATCGGGGCAGTCCACAGTGTTGTCTTCGGTGGTTTTAGCTCCGAGGCCCTGAAGAACAGAATCAACGACGCTGGAGCAAAACTTGTGATTACTGCCGATGGCGGTTTCCGCAAGGGCAAGGCCCATGAACTCAAGGTTGCTGTTGATGAGGCAATGAAAGACAACTCCTGCCCCACTGTTGAAAAAGTTTTAGTTATCAAGCGAACAAATACGCCGGTAGTGATGTCAGAGCACGACCTGTGGTGGTCGGATGCAATCTCTGCGGCTAGCGCTGACCATGAAGCCAAGGGTTTTGATGCAGAGCACCCGCTGTTTATTCTCTACACCTCTGGAACTACTGGGAAACCTAAAGGAATTCTCCACACCACCGGAGGTTACCTAACCGGTGCCGCATACACTCATAAAACTGTTTTCGACTTGCATGCAGAAAAAGATGTTTACTGGTGCACCGCTGATGTCGGTTGGATCACCGGACACAGCTATGTGGTCTATGGACCGTTAGCCAATGGCGCTACACAAGTTATTTACGAAGGAACCCCTGACACCCCAACTTTTTCCAGGTGGTGGGAAATAATCGAGAAATACAAAGTGACCATCTTCTATACGGCTCCGACTGCAATTAGAACTTTCATGAAAGTGGGTAAAGAGGTAGTCGCCCGTCACGACCTATCCAGCCTCAGAATTTTAGGTTCGGTTGGTGAACCCATCAACCCTGAAGCTTGGCACTGGTATAGCAAAGTCATCGGTGGCGATCACTGTGAAGTGGTAGACACCTGGTGGCAAACTGAAACCGGTTCAATCATGATCTCGGCTATACCTGGGGCTTTTAAATCTAAGCCTGGGGCGGCCCAGCGAGCACTGCCGGGGATTACCGTGGGCATAGTTGATGAAGCGGGTAATCCGGTGATACCCGGCTCTGATGAAAAGGCTTCCGGCTACCTAACCATTGATGAGCCGTGGCCGAGCATGCTCCGCGGGGTTTGGGGTGACCCTGAACGTTTCAAAGAAACTTACTGGTCTAAATTCCCTGGGAAATATTTTGCTGGCGATGGTGCACGGTATGACGAGGAGGGTGACATTTGGATTCTCGGTCGCATCGACGATGTGATAAAGGTTTCCGGTCACCGACTTTCAACTGCTGAAATTGAATCCGCCCTGGTTGAACACCACTGGGTTGCTGAAGCTGCTGTGGTGGGGGCTAAAGATGAGATCACCGAACAGGCAGTGGTGGCTTTTGTGATTCTGCGTCAGGATGAAATAGCTGATGCACCATCCGAAACCGACATAGCGAAAATTCTAAAAGACTGGGTTGTAAAGAAAATCGGTCCGATAGCTAGGCCGCGAGAAATAATCGTAGTTGCCGAACTACCAAAAACTAGATCTGGCAAAATCATGCGCCGGTTACTCCGTGATGTGGCAGAGGGTAGACCTGTCGGTGATGTCACGACCTTAGCCGACTCAACGGTGATGAGTGCGATAAATGCAAAACTGCACGAAGGTGTAACCGACTAGTTGAATTCGACTATCAGTTCAACTTCAACGGGAGCATCAAGTGGCAGCGAAGCTACCCCAACTGTTGTCCTAGCGTGAATACCAGCATCGCCAAAGACTGCACCTAAGAATTCGGATGCTCCATTATTTATTACCGGCAGCCCGGTGAAATCGGCGGAGCTGGCGATAAAGCCGGTTACCTTGACCACTCTGGTTACCCGATCTAAATCACCGATTGCATATTTCACGGCTGCTAGGGCGTTTAGCGCTGAAATCTGAGCCAGCTCTTTTGCTCGCTCCGGTGAGACATCGGTTGGAACTTTGCCGACTTCGGCCAACTTGCCCTGAACCATGGGTAACTGACCCGCTGTGTAAACCAGGTTTCCGGTAACCACAGCTGGAACATAGGCTGCCACCGGTGGGACAACCTCAGGAAGCGGGTAACCCAGTTCGATTAAGCGATCCTCAATCCGGCCCACTTTTACTCCTTTGGACGCTTCATATAGGCGACAAAACCACCCTCGTTGTTTGGGGTGACTGTGACCAGCTCCCAACCCTGAGAACCCCAATGGTCCAGTATTTGCTTGGGGTTATGCGGTGGTAGCGGGGTGACAACGTATTCCCAAATGACCATATTCTCGGCATCCTCTCAAACTTTGCAGGTAACCTAGAGTCTATGTCTGAAAAGGGTAAGAAGTCTAAGCGCCGAGGGGGTTGGTTCGCCCTGTTCAGCCTTAGTTCTGTGGCTGGACTGTTGAGCATGGCTCTTTTGGTGCCGTTTATTTGGCTCGGTGGGCTTGGAGTTAGTGCCACCGTGTCAATTTTTCAGAACCTACCTGACTTCATTAGACCGGTGAACGCTGCCGAAGCCTCAAACATCTATGCAATCAAAGACGGTAAGCCGGTTCAGGTAGCCAGATTCTTTAATGAGAACCGCATTTCTGTTGGTTTTGATGAAATCTCCGAAAACATGCTCAGAGCAGCTGTCGACACTGAAGACCCAAGATTCTACGAGCACGCCGGAGTTGACTGGATCTCGCTGGGTAGAGCTACTTTCACCAACATTCTCAAAGCTGGTGCAGGTCCCGGTGGTTCAACCATCACCATGCAGTATGTGAAGAACAACCTGCTGGAAGCTGCCATCCTCAGCGGTGATGCCGAAGCTATTGCCATGCAAACCGACCGTGCCCACGCTCTGCAGCGTAAGTTCCAGGAAGTTCGTTTGGCCTTAGCTCTGGAAAAGAACTACAGCAAACAAGAGATTCTGGCTGGGTACCTAAACCTTTCATTCTTTGGAACCAACATCAATGGTGTTGAAGCGGCCAGCGAATACTATTTCGGTGTTCACGCTAAAGATCTAGATGTTCCGCAGGCAGCGATGCTAACTGCGATGCTAAAAGGTGCCGAGTTGTATCGACCCGATGTTGAAGAAAATAAGGATCGAGCACTAAACCGCCGTAACTATGTAATTCAGAACATGGCTGATGCAGGAGATATCACCCAGTCTGAGGCCGATGCGTATAAAAAGACTCCGATAACACTCAACATCAACAAGATTCCAGTTGGTTGTGAAGCTGATCAGAAGACAGCTTTCTTCTGTGACTACGTAGTCTGGTCAATCCGTAACTCACCGGAGTTTGGTCCAACCCAGACCGACCGTGAAGCTCTGCTTCGTAAAGGTGGCTTGGACATCTACACCACTATGGACATCAAGCTCCAGCGTGTAGCCGATAACGCAACTAAGACCTGGGTTCCACCAACCGACCCTTCTAAGATTGGTGCGGCCAGCGTTTCTGTTCAAGTCGGCACAGGAAGAATCTTGGCTCTAACTCAGAACCGTATCTATGACCAGACTGACAGCAAACAGCTAGGTCACACCTCGGTTAACTACTCTTCGGATAAAACCTACGGTGGTTCTTCGGGCTTCCAAACCGGATCAACCTACAAAATCTTCACGCTTGCTGAATGGCTGACCAAAGGTAACAAGTTGCTCGACCATGTTGATGGCCGCATCAAGGAATGGAATGCTACCGATTTCAGCTCTCGGTGTGGCACCCTGCTCGGCACCTGGGCACCGGGTAACGACGCCGACGAGCCGGAAGACCTGTCTGTCCTAGAGGCTACCGCCCTCTCGGTAAACACCGCTTTTGCCTACATGGCTAGCAAACTGGACCTCTGCGATATCCGCGACACTGCCATGCGTTTCGGTGTCCACCGCGCAGATGGCACCGAACTGGTTTATTACCCTGCTTCAATTCTTGGTGTCAACGAAATTGCTCCGCTAACCATGGCAGCTGCGGTTGCCGGAGTTGCCAACAAGGGTGTCTTCTGCACACCGATAGCCATTGACCGTGTCTATGTTCGTGAAACTAAGACCGACCTGAATGTTCCAAAGTCGATCTGCACCGAAGCGGTCTCACCTGAAGTTGCTGCTGGCATGACTAAAGCCATGCAGGGAGTTATTCAAGGTGGTACCGGTGGTGCGTCATCTACTCCAGATGGAACTCCGTTAGCTGGCAAAACCGGAACTACCGACTCCGGTGTCCACACTTGGATGACTGGATTCTCCTCCTCAGTAGCAACAGCGGTTTGGGTTGGTAACGTGGTTGGCGATACTTCACTTCGTAAGATCACTCTGAATAACAAAAAGGGAAGCACCGTTCGCCACGATATCTGGCGCACCATAATGACCAGTGCCAACGCGTCTTACCCTGGTGTCGCCTTTGATCCACCGCCGCAGGAAATGGTTGATGCGACAATGCTGACTGTCCCAGCCGTTGCTGGTCAGGTACCAGACACAGCCAGCCAAAATATTGTCACTGCCGGCTTCAACGCCAAAGTTATTGAACGCCTCATATCTTCAACCAAACCAGCTGGAACGGTTGCATACACCGTCCCTAAGTCCCTGGCTACTGCGCCTAAAGGAACTCTGGTTAAGCTCTACATCTCTAAGGGTGGTTTGACCAAGGTGCCAGATGTTAGAGGGCTAACCCCCAACGAAGCTAAGAAGCGACTGAATGATGCCGGCTTCCCAACGGTTAGCGTTCCGCAGCCATCGCAAACTCAGTTCTTCGTTCACGATGCCAGTGTTCCTTCAGGCAACGTGGTTGGAACACTGCCGGCGGCTGGTAAGCCGGTGGCATCTTCGAGTGCAATTCTGCTGATTATCTCTACCGGACCGTAAATGATCTGGCTGCTCTATTTAGCAATAGCAGTTATTGTCTGGGCAACCCTGATTGAGCGATTCTGGTTTGCTATCCGCAGCGAGTCTTTAGCCATTCTGCCCAAAGGATCAAAGTCCATAACCATCCTCCACATCAGCGATATCCATATGGCACCCTGGCAGAAGAGAAAACAGCGCTGGCTAGCCAGACTTCCAGTAAAGCCTGATCTTGTCATCAACACCGGTGATAACCTGGGTCACCGGGATGCCATTGATCCGGTGCTATTTGCTCTGGACAAATTCAAAACACCTGGGGTTTTTGTCAACGGGTCGAATGACATCTACGCACCGGTAATCCGTAACCCCCTTGGTTACCTGCTTCGCCCATCAGATCGTCACCGTGAAACAGACAAAGATTCAGCTCTTGACTATCCAAAACTCAACCGAGGTTTCGAAGCTCTGGGTTGGACAAATATAAACAACAGGCAAACAAGCTTGAGCATAAACGGAACGAAACTTTACTTTATTGGCACCGATGATCCGCACGAGGGTCGAGCTGACCTTAAAGCCATTCCAAGCGTTAGACCTGCAGCAGATTTAGTAATTGGCGTAACTCACGCTCCATACCTGAATGTAATCAGTGAACTGAATGCCGACCTGGTCTTTGCTGGGCATACCCACGGAGGTCAGGTCTGCTGGCCTTTTGTCGGCAGAGCTTTGGTTACTAATTGCGATCTGCCAACCAAATACGCCAGAGGATTACATCGAATAACTCTGAACGGTAAAAGTTTCTGGCTCAATGTTTGTGCTGGTCTCGGCAACAGTATTTATGCACCGATACGTCTTGCCTGTCGGCCAGAAGTGAGAGTAATAACACTCACTGCTAAGAACTAGTTTTTGAAACCGTAAACTTCAGAACCCAGAGCTAGATACTGCCCGGAATCATTGTCGCAGCGAGCAATCGTGTCAGCTGCGTAGCAGGTGATTGCACCGACAACGATCTTGCTGCCGGTTGGTAAGTCATAGATGCCTTCTGGGTCAGAATACAAACCACTGGAGCAGAACCAGTCGGCGGTTGACCCTTCAGAAGGCTGGAAAGCCCAAAGCTTGGCCTGGTAACCCCAAGCACCCTGGCAACTCTCCGGCGGGGTTGGCAGTTTGTATGCGACGTCAACTTCTCGATGTTCACAAATAACAAAATTCGGTTGAGTGTTTATGGTGCACCAGACCGATCCACCACCAACCCTAAAAACAAACGAACCATACTGGTTGGCGTAGTCGGCAGCGTTTACCACTGGGGCTTCAGCCGAAGGCTTATCAGGAATTTCACCATTCGGAGTTTGATTATCGCTGGTGCAAGAACTTAGGGTTAGGGCGGTCACCGCTAGAACAAAACCTAAGAAATACTTGCGCATAGTCTTAGGTTACCTGTGCTGACTAAAATTCCCTAGCAACCAGTTCTGCAATTTCGTAAGTATTCAAAGCGGCACCCTTGCGCAGGTTGTCCCCAACCACGAACATCTCGATGGTGTTCGGGAAATCCAAAGATGTTCTCAAACGACCAACGAAGGTTGGGTCTTGACCGGCTACCAGATTCGGGGTCGGCCAAAGTCCCTGACTTGGATCGTCTAACACCTCAATGGTGGGTTCCTCAGCTAACGCCTCGCGTGCCTGAGCCGCGGTAATCGGGTTAGCAAAGGTGGCGTGGACCGTAAGGCTGTGACTGACCAGAACCGGAACACGCACGCAGGTAGCTGCCACTTTCAAATCAGGGATACCGAGAATCTTCCTACTCTCGTCACGAACTTTCATTTCCTCGGATGAATAACCATCCTGCTTGAGCGATCCTGCCCACGGGATAACGTTCATAGCTATTGGAGCTGGAAAGGGTGACTGCCCTGTAACAAAGTTCTTCAGATCGTCACTGGATTCACCCGCAGTGCTACCAGCCACCGCGGAAATTTCCTCGCGAAGTCGATCGACACCTGCTGCCCCAGCGCCGGAAACGGCCTGGTAACTCGAGACAACCAACTCTTTTAATCCCCAACCACGGTGCAGGGCGCCGAGCGCTGCCATCATGGTTAGAGTTGTGCAGTTTGGGTTAGAAATGATTCCCTTTGGTCTGTTAATGGCCTGCTCCGGATTTACTTCAGGAACCACCAGTGGCACTTCTGGATCCATACGGAAAGCACCGGAATTATCAACCGCAACGGCTCCGTGCTTAGCTGCAATCGGTGCCCAAATAGCCGAGACTTCATCGGGAACATCAAACATAGCTATGTCTATGCCCTCGAAGGCAGATTCAGTTAGTTCAACCACAGTGAGTTCTTCACCGTGAACAGTAATTTTCTTACCAGCGGACCTGGCTGAAGCAATCAGTCGAATCTCACCCCAGATGTTAGGTCGGTTATTGATGATGTCAATCATCACAGTTCCTACCGCACCGGTAGCACCTACTAGAGCAAGATTTGGTTTAGCCAACTCAGCGTCCAGTTCCTGCGTAGATTGTCGCTTCAGTGTCACCGTCTAGGTCAAAGGCTTTGTGAACTGCGCGGGCTGCCTCATCAATTTGATCAAGGCTGGTAATAACTGAGATGCGAATCTCTGAGGTTGAAATCATCTCAACGTTAATCGATGACTCTGCTAAAGCTCTAAACAAGATGGCTGAAACCCCCGAGTGTGAGCGCATCCCGGCACCAACCACCGATAACTTACCAATCTGTTCGTCGCTTTCTAGTTCACGGTAACCAAGAACATCACGGTTCTGAGCTAGGGCATCCAACACTCGCTTCAGATCACCTTTAGGCATGGTGAAGGAAATGTCAGAGACACGGTCAGTTACGTCCGAACCGGTTGGTGTGTTTTGA
>JAURJV010000019.1 GCA_030832065.1 Rhodoluna sp.
AAATGTCACAGTCGCTGAATAGCTAATCAACTGCCGGTGCTCAGGCTTGTAATCGCCACGTTGCAGCACGAAGTAGAACGTTCCTGCAGCCATAGCAACGAAGCCGAGCATAAACATTGCCTGAGTGATGTTCAACAAATCCATTTGTTAGCCTTTCTAGGTCAAGTCAACTCTATGGTGATTTGATTCAAAACCTAGGAAAGCACAATTAGGTCTCGGTAACCTTCATTCCAGAGGTCTTCTTGGCCATCTGGCATTACCAGTACTCGTTCTGGGTTCAGTGCATCAACTGCCCCTACATCGTGGCTGACCAGCACGATTGCGCCGCTGAAAGTATCAAGTGCTTTTAGAATCTCTTCTCGGCTCGCCGGATCTAGGTTGTTGGTTGGCTCATCTAAGAGCAAGACATTAGCTCTAGACACAACTAGTGATGCTAGTGCCAGCCGTGTCTTTTCGCCACCACTTAGAACCGAAGCTGGCTTATCAACGTCATCCCCGCTAAAGAGGAATGAACCTAGAACTTTTCTTGCATCGGTATCAGCTAGTTCTGGAGCTGCAGCCTGCATGTTCTGCAAGACAGTCTTATTGATGTCCAGAGTTTCATGTTCCTGAGCGTAGTAGCCGATTTTTAGACCATGACCTGGATCAAGTGCTCCAGTGTCCGGCTCCTCTACGCCAGCCAATATCCGAAGCAAAGTTGTTTTACCTGCACCGTTTAGCCCAATGATGACCACTTTGGATCCGCGATCAATTGCTAGGTCTACTGCAGTAAAGACCTCCAACGAGCCGTAGTTCTTTGACAGGTTGTGAGCAAACAGAGGCGTCTTCCCGCAGGGTTGAGGTTCCGGGAATCTGATGTTTGCCACTCTATCCTTTTCGCGAACATCCTCTAATCCACTAAGCAGTTTCTCTGCACGTCGTGCCATTTGATGCGCTGCCGCAGCTTTGCTTGCTTTAGCTCCAAATTTAGCTGCCTGAATCTGTAACACGGACGCCTTGCGTTCTGCTGTTGCTCGTTCACGCTTGCGCCGCTCCTCATCTGACTCTCGTTGCTTCAGATATGCTTTCCAACCCATGTTGTAGATATCTATAACTGCCCGGTTAGCATCCAGGTAGAAGACTCGGTTAACTGTTTCCTCAACAATGTCCAAATCGTGACTGATCACAATTAGTCCACCCGGGTATCCCTTCAAGAACTCACGTAACCAAACAACACTGTCAGCATCAAGGTGGTTGGTCGGCTCGTCTAGAATCATTGTTTGGGCGTTGGAGAACAGAATTCTGGCAAGTTCAATTCTTCGGCGCTGACCACCAGAGAGCGTGCCAAGTGGCTGAGCTAGAACATTTGGCTTTAGCCCTAGGTTTCCCGCAATTGATGCGGCTTCGGCTTCTGCGGCATAACCGCCGTTAGCTTCGAACTGTGCCTCCAGTTTTGCGTATCTAGCCATGGCCTGGTCATACACTGCTTCATCAACAGAGCCCATTTCATTTCTGGTCTGCTCAAGTTTCTTGAGGATCGTGCCAAGTCCTCTGGCGTTTAGAATGCGATCTTTGGCAAGTTCCTCTGGGTCGCCAGTTCGTGGATCTTGAGGTAGGTAGCCAATCTCCCCCTGTGCTTCCACCGTTCCATTGGAAGCTTCGAAATCTCCTGCAATTACTCTGGTGAGCGTGGTCTTACCAGCGCCATTGCGACCGACTAGACCAACTTTGTCGCCTTTAGCAACCTGGAAGTTGACTCCGGACATGAGCACTCGAGGCCCAATGGTGATTTCGAGATCGCGAACCGTGATCATTGAAAATCAAATGGAGAAACCGATGGCGCGCATTTGCTCTTTGCCATCTTCGGTGATTCGTTCAGGACCCCATGGTGGCATCCAAACCCAGTTAATTCTGAATGCGTCAACCACATTCTCCAGTGCCATACCGGTTTGCTCTTCAATCACGTCGGTCAGTGGGCAACCAGCGGAGGTCAAGGTCATGTGAATGAGCAGGCTCTCGTCTTCTGCTTGCTTCAGATCATAAATCAGGCCCAGATCGACTATGTTTACGCCAATCTCTGGGTCGATTACCTCTTTGAGGGCTTCGAGTACCTGGTCGTACTTCTCCGCCGGTAAATCAAGTTCAGTCAATTAGTTAGCCTTCGCGTAGCGGTCGTAACCTTCTGCTTCAAGTCTCGCGGCAAGTTCAGGTCCGCCTTCTTCAGCAACCTTACCGTCAACAAACACGTGCACGTAATCAGGCTTGATGTAATTAAGGATTCGGGTGTAGTGAGTGATAAGAATCACTCCCATGTTGTTGGCGGCATGAACTCTGTTCACGCCTTCAGAAACAATCTTCAATGCATCAACATCAAGTCCGGAATCCGTTTCATCCAAAACTGCGAACTTCGGCTTAAGCAACTCCATCTGCAGAATCTCATGACGCTTCTTCTCACCACCGGAGAAACCTTCATTTACATTTCGTTCCGCAAAAGCTGGGTCCATGCGTAGACCCTCCATCGCAGATTTAACGTCTTTTATCCAAGTGCGCAGTGCTGGTGCTTCGCCATCGATAGCTGTTTTAGCGGTTCTCAGGAAGTTTGACACTGAAACGCCAGGAATCTCAACTGGATACTGCATAGCCAAGAAGAGTCCAGCTCTGGCTCGCTCATCAACGCTCATCTCTAAAACGTCTTCACCATCCAGAGTGATTGACCCGCCTGTCACCGTGTATTTTGGGTGTCCAGCGATCGAGTAGGCCAAAGTTGACTTTCCCGAACCGTTAGGGCCCATGATGGCGTGAATCTCCCCTGACTTAACAGTTAGGTTAACCCCTTTTAGGATTTCTTTAGTTCCCTGTTCTGTTTCGACAGTTACAAACAGGTCGCTGATCTTTAGTTCTGGCAATTTATTTCCAATCTGGTTGATAAAAACTTATTCGGCTTCATACTCAAGGAAAACTTCACCGTTTTCCACTAGAACTTCATAAACATTAACTGGTTCATATGCTGGCAAGCTAAGTGGTGAGCCGGTCTCGAGTGAGAACTTCGCTCCATGGGCCCAGCATTCGATGGTTTCGTTGTCAACAAAACCCTCACTGAGCGAGATTTCACCGTGTGAACATTTGTCATCGAGGGCGTGAAATGACCCGTCCGGTGAGTGAACGATTGCAAAAGCGTGATCACCTATTTTTACTCTGAGGGCACGGCCAGGCTTGATGTCCGTTACATTACAAATACGTATCGCCACAACTATCTCTCTTCCAATTTCTTTTCCAGAACAGCGGTCATTTGCTCAATCACTGAATCAACGCCGGTCCGCTGCAAAATCTCAACCAAGAAACCAAGCACCACAAGTCTTCTAGCTTCGCTTTCTGGGATGCCGCGAGCTTCTAAGTAAAACAGTTGCTCATCGTCAAAGCGACCTGAAGCACTAGCGTGTCCCGCTCCTTGAATCTCTCCTGTTTCAATTTCCAAATTAGGTACCGAGTCGGCTCTTGCACCATCAGTTAGTAACAGATTGCGGTTGAGTTCATAGGTGTCGGTGCCTTCAGCTGCCACTCGGATTAAGACATCTCCGATCCAAACTGTGTGTGCTTTGGCACCGGAGAGGGCTCCCTTGTAGGTCACCCTAGATTTACAGTTCGGCGACGCATGGTCAACAAAAGGTCGATTTTCGATGTATTGACCAGAATTTGCAAAGTAAACACCGTTCATCTCTACTTCGGCTCCGGCACCAGCAAAAGTGGTTACCGGTGTGATGCGCACGAAGTCACCACCGAAGCTAGCTGTAGTGTGTTTCAAATTTGCGTTTCTACCAAGTTTGGCAAAGTGTGCCGAAATGTGGGTAGATCCTGCATCCCAGTTCTGAACTGAAACTAGGTTAAGAGTTGCTTCATCTTGGACGTCTAGCTCAACAATTTCTCCCAGCACTCCTAGGCCTTGGTGCTGAAGAACCAAGGTGGCGTGGGTGTGCTTCTTTGCGATAACCAGGATGTGCAGAGCGCTGGCTTCTTTCGAGTCACCACTTATGTTCAAAAAGACAGGCTCTGTTTGATCGCTGTTGATTTCAATAAGTAGAGTCCTGCTTGCGTTGGTGTATGTTGCGGCAGCTACTCTATCCTCAGGAATGCCAACTGATCCTACTCGCGGGTCCGTGCTTTCAATCCAAGCAAAGCCGACACCTGAAACCTGTTGGAACGAGACTTGGTTGGTGTATTCGCTCAAAACATCCGAGTCAAGCCCAGCGAGCTTATCAAGGTTGACATATTTCCAAAGGTCCTGACGGTTGTCGATGGCTGGAAAGTCAGTTATCGATTTTGATTTAGGGCGCTCGCTTCGTATCTGCAGTGGGACGAAAGAAGAATGAGTGTGTTCGGTAAGGCCATGCTGATCCATTAACCAACAGCCCCTTCCATCTGCAGTTCAATCAGTTTGTTTAGTTCGAGTGCATACTCCATCGGCAGTTCTTTAGAAATTGGCTCGATGAATCCACGGACTATCATTGCCATAGCTTCATCTTCAGCCATACCGCGTGACTGCAAATAGAACAACTGTTCATCGGAGACTCTAGAGACAGTTGCTTCGTGCCCCATCGAGACATCGTCCTCTCGAACATCAACCGCTGGGTAAGTGTCGCTTCGCGATATTGTGTCAATCAACAGGGCGTCGCAGCGAACGGTGTTTGCTGAATGGTGAGCTCCTGGGTTGACCCTAATCTCTCCACGGTAGCTGGTTCGTCCCCCACCACGAGCAATTGATTTCGAAACGATTGACGAGGAAGTGTGAGGTGCTAAGTGGATCATTTTGGCACCGGCGTCTTGATGTTGGCCTTCACCGGCAAAAGCTACTGAAAGTGTTTCACCTCTGGCATATTCGCCAGCCAGGATAACGGCCGGGTACTTCATGGTTACTTTAGAACCAATGTTTCCGTCGATCCATTCCATAGTGGCACCTTCGTGAGCTATGGCGCGCTTGGTGACCAGGTTATACACGTTGTTAGACCAGTTTTGAATAGTTGTGTAACGTACCCGAGCGTTTTTCTTCACGATGATTTCAACCACAGCCGAGTGCAGCGAATCACTCTTATAGATAGGTGCAGTGCAGCCCTCGATGTAGTGAACGTATGAACCTTCGTCAGCAATGATGAGCGTTCTCTCGAATTGACCCATGTTCTCGGTGTTGATGCGGAAGTAAGCCTGAAGTGGAATTTCAACGTGCACGCCTTTAGGAACGTAAACAAAAGAACCACCAGACCAAACTGCAGTGTTTAGCGCTGCGAATTTGTTATCCCCAGCTGGAATTACCGTGCCAAAGTACTCTTGGAAAATTTCCGGGTGCTCGCGAAGTGCTGTGTCAGTGTCTAGGAAAATAACTCCCTGGCGTTCAAGTTCCTCGTTGATTTGGTGATAAACAACTTCAGACTCATACTGAGCCGCAACTCCGGCAACTAAGCGTTGGCGTTCAGCT
>JAURJV010000020.1 GCA_030832065.1 Rhodoluna sp.
CTCACGATTATTGGCTTCAGAATATCTGTGACTTTGTCCATCACTTCTTTAGGAATAGCCACACCGACAGCCCCAATGTTTGAAGATATCTGATCAGGTGAAGTGGCACCCACGATAGCTCCAGCTACGTTGCTGTTTTGCAGCACCCAAGCAAGTGAGAATTGAGCCATCGTGATACCCAGTTCATCTGCCAGCGGCTTTAGCTGCTGAACGCGAGTTAGCACGTCTTCGGTAAGAAGCTTCTGGATGAAACTATTCACCTTGTCGTTTGCTGCTCTGGAATCCTGCGGAACCGGCTGGCCTGGTAGATACTTACCGGTTAGAACACCCTGTGCCATAGGTGACCAAACGATTTGGCTTACCCCTAATTCTTCACAAGCAGGAATCACCTCTGCTTCGATAACTCGCCAAATCATTGAGTACTGCGGTTGGCTAGAGATAAGTTGGAAACCCATCTCTTTGGCAAGTTTGTGTCCGGCCCGAATTTGTTCGGCATTCCATTCCGAAACTCCGATGTATAGAGCTTTTCCTTGGCGAACTATATCTGCGAAAGCCTGCATGGTCTCTTCCAAAGAGGTTTCCACGTCATAGCGGTGAGCTTGATAGAGATCAACGTAATCCATTTGTAAACGCTTGAGCGAGCCATTGATTGACTCCATGATGTGTTTTCTTGACAGACCGGTATCGTTTGGCATGCGCTCAGCTACCGGCCAATAAACCTTGGTAAATACTTCAATGCCTTCGCGACGTTGCCCTTTTAGTGCTTCACCTAAAACAACTTCGGCGGCCTGGTTCGCGTAGACGTCCGCAGTATCAAAGGAAGTAATTCCTCCGTCGAGTGCTGCGTGAACAGTAGAGATTGCGCGGTCATTCTCTATTTGGCTGGCGTGAGTTAGCCAGTTTCCATAGATCAGTTCACTTACTTTAAAGCCGCTGTTACCTAGATATCTGTATTTCATCGGAGCTCCGTTTCTTGTTTTTAGAGAGTCATCAGCTGGCGGGTTAGGTCTGAAATTCTATCGTTTAGCCGAGGCACCCAAGCCTCTTGTTCTGGCTTCATCAAGACGCTCCTAAGAATTCTTGCCTGCTGAGCATCTTCGCTAATGGTAAATCCGCGTGCTTTTAGCTGATATGGCTTCACTACATAGGTAGCGATATGTATTTGCTCTTCTCGCGAGCATTTGGCTAGATCAACTAAAAGAGAATGCGAGATATCATCCAGCTTGGACATCGAGCCGACCCTTGGCAGGTAGGTCAAGATATCCAGCTCAGGCTTTTGATAAGCCTGCAAGACGTCAGAGCTTTCCAGGAGTTCAAACCAATTCGATGCTGCATTTCGGGTTGGAATCAAGGCAGCTCCCAGGCCCTGCTCAGTCAACGGGAATAATTTTAGAGTTGCCCATATTGCTGCCGCTGATGCTCCGGCTCTTGAGCACTCCAATTGAATTTCACCGAAGTGTAGATCTTCTGAGATGAAATAGGTGTATGGAGAGTCGTGCTTGTAGAACTTTCCGATACTGAGGTCTTTGAAGAAAACTGCTCCACTACCATAGGGCTGCAGTCCGTGTTTGTGGGGGTCAACCACAATAGAGTCAGCGTCCTTGAGGGCCGAATAGTGTCTTGCTGTTTCCGGGGCTAGGTGATTCTCTGCTATCAGTTTGAAGAAGCCTCCGTAGGCGGTATCAACGTGGATTCTGACGCCATACTCCTTAGCCAGCTCTACGATGTCCGCGAGTGGGTCTACGGCACCAAGACCTGTGGTTCCCAAGGTTACTACAACTGTTCCGATTTCGCCGGTCTTCAGCTCTTGCTCCAGTGCGTCCAGATCCATTCGACCAGTTGCATCGGTTGGAATTGAAACATTGGTGGTTCCAAGAACTTCTGACATTCTCGAATGCGTGTAGTGGGCATCGGCAGAGTGGGCGATTTTCTTATTTGGTTCTAGCTCTCTTGCCACCCAGAGTGCTTCTAGGTTCGCTGTCGTTCCACTCCAAGTGAGGTGGCCTAAAAACTCTTCCGGGTATTCAAACATCGCAGCCATCTGCTTGAGAACTTCTCGTTCCATCACCGTAGTTGCAGGGGAGGCGTCGATTGAGTGATTATTTGGATTAATCATCATCGTGGCAAGGTATGCAGCCACTGCAACCGGATGCGGTGCTTTAAGCATTTGCGCTGCGTAGCTGGGGTGAAAGTAAGGAAAATTGTCTTCTAGACGTTCAGTCAATTCTTTTAGGACTGCCGCAGCTTTAGCTTGGTCAGATCTAAGACTTGGATGAACCTCATAGGCAGGGTAGCTGTCTTTGAGTTCCTCTATTGCGTTGACCACTTGATCTACCAGGCTCGGTAAATGCAAGCCATTTTGTTCTGCCACAGTTAACTCCTTTGTGAACTTGGCTAGTTGTTATTTCTTTACTGATCGACGCTTATTTGGTTTAGGAATTCTAAGTGGACGTGGCTGCATGCCGCGCATCAGAATGTAGAACCAAGTTCCTTTCTGAATGACCACGTCAGTGCCCATTTTCTCTCGGATACGTTTTCTCGCTACTGAGTTAAGCCAGGTCACTTCAAGACAACAAATACCAAGAACACCAAACATAATGAAAGTGATAATGCTTTGATTTTCTACTGAAGTCATATTTGAGAAAAGTAGAAAGACGATCATTATGAGCAGCAGTCCCTCGATAAAGGTGAATCTGTTGTCCAAGACCTCACGAACTATCTTTCGCTGTGGTCCACGATCTCTTCCCAAAAGGTAACGTTCGTCACCGGCCAACATCGCTGCTCTTTGCTGTTTGCGCTGTTCAGCTTGACGAGCTCTAGCCGCTGCCACAGCTTCTTTGCTTCTGTTTCCAACTATCGGTTTGATGTTGGCGGCTTCCCGCTCTTTACGCTTCGGGGTTGGCCGACCCTTGCCGGTTGGTTTCAGATTGGAATCTTTTTCGTTCTCGGTCATGAATTTCCTAAGTTTTTAGCAATCAGTGAATTAGATTACTCTCATGACATTCTCGCCCACTCCAGCAAGTTCAGTTCACATGACACCCAATCAAGACTTGATTGACCAGGCCAAAAACCTGATTGAGTCTGATTTTCCCGCTAAGTTGGCCACACTTGGCCAACTGGTGCGAATCCCCGGCATAGCTTGGGACGCCTTCGATGCTAATGAACTGGAGCGAAGCGCTGAGGCGGTTGCCGAGCTTTTCCGTAAATCCGGAGTTTTTGACCAGGTGGAGATAAAGTGGGCATCCTTTGAGGGTGTGCCGGGTGCTCCGGCGGTTTTGGCCTCCAGACAGGCGAAAAACGGTAAACCACATGTGCTTTTGTATGCTCACCACGACGTCCAGCCACCAGGGGATGAAGACCTATGGCTCAGCCCCGCCTTTGAGCCAACTGCTCGGGATGGCCGTATTTACGGGCGTGGGGCCGCTGATGACAAGGCCGGTGTGATTACCCATTTGGCCGCTGTAGAGGCGCTGAAGAGCCTGATAGGTGAGGATTTTGACCTGGGAATCTCTATCTTCATCGAGGGCGAGGAAGAGGCTGGATCTAGGACTTTTAGGGCCTTCTTGGATGAAAACAGGGACAAATTGGCCGCTGATGCCATCATCGTTGCGGATTCAATGAACTGGTCACCGGAGATTCCGGCCCTAACAGTAAGTCTTCGCGGGGTTGTGGCTATTGATTTTGAAGTCAGGACTATGGAACATGCTGTCCACTCGGGGATGTTCGGTGGGGCAATACCAGATGCCATGATTCCTATGATCAAAGTCCTAGCTTCTCTGCATGACGATAAGGGAAATGTGGCAGTGAAAGGCCTAAAAACCTACAAATTTGAGGACCTGCCTTACACCGATGCAAACCTAAGGCAGGACAGCAGTCTGCTGCCAGAGGTTAGCCAGATTGGCGATGGTGGGCTGATGGACAGACTCTGGGGTAAACCTGCCCTAACTGTGATCGGCTTAGATGCTCCATCCGTTGCCAAGTCTTCAAATACACTTATGCCTTCGGCTCGTGCCGCTATCAGCATGAGAATTGCTCCAGGGCAGGATCCAAACGAAGCGTTGGAGGCCTTGAAAGCTCACCTGACTGAAAATGTCCCTTTTGGAGCGGTTATCGAATTCGGTAAATCCGAGACTGGTAAACCATTTATGGCAGAAACCTCAGGTTGGGCAGCTCAACTTGCCAAAAACAGTTTGGCCGCGGCCTTTGGCAACCCAGCTGTTGATATCGGTATCGGAGGTTCAATTCCATTTATTGCTGACCTAACAGAGGTTTTCCCAGATGCTCAAATCTTGGTTACCGGTGTTGAGGACGCAGACTCAAGGGCCCACAGTCCAAATGAGTCCATTCACTTAGTTGGCCTGAAAAACGCCATGGTGGCAGAAGCTCTATTCCTATTGAGCTGCAACCAATTAGTCAAAGAGTAGTTAGAATAAGAGGGAAAGTAAGGAGCTCAAATGACCCAGACTATGCAACTAGGTTTGATTGTTACTGAAGCGGCAAAAACCGAACTAAAGCGTCACCTTGAAGCTGTTGATCAGGCTGACCTAAAGCCAGGGGAGAAGCTTCGAGTCAGAATTGAGGTCGTGGTAGGCGGTTGTGCTGGATTTAAGCACCTACCTACAGTTCTAGACCCTGAACTTCGTGAAGGTGACATCGTCAGAGATTACGATGGCATCGAGTTCGTTGCCGATTCAAACACCGTGCCATTTATCGAAGGTGCAACCTTCGACTTCATCGACACTTTTGAGCAGAGAGCTTTCAAGATTGATAACCCTAATGCTCAGGGTTCATGTGCCTGTGGATCTTCATTTGGATAAATCTGTTTTCTAATTTGGCCTGCCTTCGGGCAGGCTTTTTTAGTTAAAACCCTTGATTTTATGGGGTAAATGGGGGCTTTCGGTCTCTCGAGTGAATAGACTAGAAGCGTAAAGAAACACTATTGAAGGGTCGATTGTGCCTCGTAAGCCTCGATTTAAATGGGCTATTTTGCCTGTATTCGCAGTATTGGTAGCCAGCCTAAGTGGCTGTAGTTCAGAGCAATTCTCTAGAGGCTTCCTACCAGGTGCCCCTGGTGTCACCAACCAAACCGACCGGATCGTAAACCTTTGGAATGTTTCTTGGATAGTGCTTTGGATCGTGGGAATCATAGCTTGGGGCCTTATGTTTTGGGCGATTATCGTCTACCGTCGCCGCAAGGGTGACCGTGAAATCCCGCCTCAGCTTCGATACAACATGCCAATCGAGACTCTATTTACCGTTGTCCCATTCATTTTGGTGATTGGCTTTTTTGTTCAAACCACAGTCGATATGAACGAAATCGAAAAGAAGGTCGACAGCGAATATCGCATTGAAGTTATTGGTAAGCAATGGTCGTGGGACTTCAACTACACAAACGACAATGTTTATGACAGTGGTCTGCAACTACCTGAAAACCAGAGCGAAGCAGAACTTCCAGTTCTTTACTTACCGGTGAATAAGACAGTCGAAATCGACTTGGTTTCAAGAGACGTAATCCACTCTTTCTGGGTTATTGACTTCCTCTACAAGAAAGATGTTTTCCCAGGTTTTGTAAACAAAATGTACATAACACCTCAGGTTATTGGCGATTACAAAGGTAAGTGCGCCGAGCTTTGTGGTGAGTATCACTCCGCCATGCTTTTCAATGTCAAGGTAGTTTCCGAAGCAGATTACAAGGCCCACATGGCAAAGCTTGAGGCACTTGGATACAAGGGGCAACTTACAGCTGACCCGAATGACCCAGACAATTTGAACCGCAATAACAATCTTCCAGGCGACGACCCAGAAATCAGAGGCTAATCATGATTACTACTGCAAAGAAATCTCGGGGACGCATAATTGTTGATTGGGTTACTACAACCGATCACAAGAAAATCGGTTACCTGTATCTAATCACTTCAGTTATTTACTTCATGATCGCCGGTGTTATGGCGTTGGTTATTCGAGCACAGCTTGCTATGCCTGGCTTGACCATCGTCGAAACTAAAGAGCAATACAACCAGCTCTTCACCATGCATGGAACCATCATGCTCCTGATGTTTGCAACCCCGCTTTTCGCCGGCTTTGCTAACGTTCTGATGCCGCTTCAGATCGGTGCACCAGATGTTGCATTCCCGAGACTGAACGCGATTGCCTACTGGTTCTACTTCTTCGGTTCGTTTGTAGCGGTTGCTGGTTTCTTTACGCCTCAAGGTGCAGCTGGTTTTGGTTGGTTTGCATATGCGCCATTATCCAATACGACCTTCTCGCCAGGGCTTGGAGGTGACCTGTGGGTATTTGGTTTGGCTCTTTCAGGTTTCGGAACCATCATGGGTGGTGTTAACTTCATCACTACCATCGTGACGATGCGTGCTCCTGGTATGACAATGTTCCGCATGCCGATCTTCACTTGGAACACTTTGGTAACCTCCATTCTGGTTATCATGTGTTTCCCACCGCTAGCCGCAGCATTGTTTGCTCTAGGTGCGGACCGTAAGTTTGGTGCTCACATTTTCGATCCAGCTAACGGTGGCCCGATGCTCTGGCAGCACCTGTTCTGGTTCTTCGGTCACCCAGAGGTTTACATTCTTGCATTGCCATTCTTTGGAATAGTTTCCGAAATCTTCCCAGTGTTTAGCCGCAAGCCAATCTTCGGTTACCGCACTTTGGTTTACGCGACCATCGCAATTGCAGCACTGTCCATGACAGTTTGGGCTCACCACATGTATGTCACTGGTTCAGTTCTGCTGCCGTTCTTTGCCTTTACAACAATGTTGATTGCAGTTCCAACCGGAGTGAAGATATTTAACTGGATTGGAACTATGTGGCGGGGATCGGTAACTTTTGAGACCCCGATGATCTTCTCACTTGGATTCTTGACCACCTTCATCTTCGGAGGACTTACCGGAGTCATCTTGGCTTCACCGGCCCTTGATTTTCACCTGAGTGACAGCTACTTCGTAGTTGCCCACTTCCACTACGTTGTGTTTGGAACCGTTGTGTTTGCAATGTTCGCTGGTTTCTACTTCTGGTGGCCGAAGATGACCGGAAAGATGCTCAATGAGCGTCTAGGCAAAATCCACTTCTGGCTACTCTTTGTTGGTTTCCACGTCACATTCCTGATTCAGCACTGGCTAGGTGTAATTGGTATGCCACGTCGTTACTACAGCTACTTGGAGAGTGATGGCTTCACCTGGATGAACCAGATTTCAACAGTTGGGTCAATCCTGCTTGGTCTTTCCATGATTCCGTTCCTTTGGAACGTCTGGATCACCCACCGCAATGGTGTTCGCGTTGAAATGAATGACCCTTGGGGTTACGGACGTTCACTGGAGTGGGCTACTGCTTCACCGGTACCACGTCACAACTTCACTTCTATTCCGCGAATCAGAAGCGAATCACCAGCTTTCGATCTGAACCATCCGGAGTATGCCTCACCTGAAGCCAAAGCATCGGCGAAAGAGCGAGCGTAAGGATAGAAATTGAAAACAAATACCAACATATTTATTCTGCTGACTGTCTTTTATACAGTTGTCGCTATCGCTTATGCTTACTGGTCCTTTCTTGTTTACGGGGAGATGGAAGTAATCGGTAGTGCGGCTATCGCGATGCTGGCGATAATGGGAAGCTTCATCGCTTTCTATTTCGGCAAAACTGCCAGAAACTTTACCGGTCCTGAGGATGTAGCAACAGCCAACATTGAAGATGGCGAAGCTGAAGTTGGCTTCTATGCACCATGGTCATGGTGGCCTTTTGTTCTAGGTGTTACAGGGGCTTTGTGTTTTACTTCGCTAGCAGTCGGCTGGTGGTTGTTCATGATTGGTTTCCCACTGGCGATCATCGGCCTGGTTGGTTTCGTATTTGAGCACTCCAGAGGATTGCACGCCCACTAAAGGCTGCTAACCGCTTTCCTAAAGTTACCAAGTTCGGCTTGATTAGTAATCCGAATCACCTTTAGATCTGGTCTGCTGCTTGCGTATTCCGAGTAACGGACTCGACGTTGCTGGTGGGATATCCAAGAGAAGAGAATTGGATTTAACTCAGGATCTCTAGAAAGCAAAAATCTCCATTCCTCCTGGTTTCCTGACCAAAGCTTCTCCCGAAAAATTACTCGCCTAAGTGAACGTCTTAATATGCGACTAAACACCCTAAGTCTGGGGAGGTCAAGCAACACCAACGTATCGCCAGCTACCGGTTCAATGTTTTTGCCTAAGAAGTTGCCATCGATTACGACCCGAGGATTCGCCGCCATCTCTTTATCGATTATGTCTTTGAATTCATTAGGTTCGCGCTTTTGCCAATTTGGCAGCCAGAGAACAGCATCCATTTCTATGTGGGGGATTGCAAGCTCGTCGGCTATAAATTTTGCCAGGGTTGACTTGCCGGAACCAGAAGTGCCCACCACGAAAATGTTGTTCATGATGGGCACTTCCTTGAATGTTGTTTTTACTTGCTAGATTCGATAGCTTTCTGAACCTGCTCTTCAAGTTCGTGAGCGTGGTGAGCGTTCTCATCGATCTCAGTTTGGGTGGCAGGGGAGATGCGATCCTGGAAATAGAATCTAGAGATTCTAGAGCGCAGTCTCGCACTTAGCGTAATCTTGCCCTTTGCATTTGGTCTAGGCAGAGTCGGCTCATACTCTTTATAGGCAACTAGCTTGTAGAGGTCATGGCTCTCCAGCGGCTCGTGAACTTCGATGTATTCACCGTGAGGAAGACGAACAATTCTGCCTGATTCACGACCGTGAAGGGCAATTTCCCTGTCCTTACGCTGAAGTGAGAGGCAGATTCTCTTGGTCACAATAAATGCCACAAACGGCAGGATGATTAGAGAAATCTGCATGGCCAGAAGAACCTGGTTCAGCGACATTTTGAAACTGGTTGCGATCAGGTCAGTGCTAGCCCCGGCCCACAGCACTGCATAGAAGGTAACACCAGCTGCTCCTATTGCGGTTCTTACCGGTGCATTTCTTGGGCGATCCAGAACGTGGTGTTCACGCTTGTCTCCGGTAACCCAGTTCTCAAAGAATGGATATAAGGCAACGAGAGCTAGGAATACCAAGCTGACCACCAGCGGAAGCAGAATGTTCATCGAGACGGTGTTATCGCCGATCATAAATTCAATTCCAGTTGGGGCTAGACGCAGTGCGCCATCAAGCCAACCGATATACCAGTCAGGCTGGGTTCCTGCCGAAACAGGGGATGGGTCGTAGCCGCCGTAGTTCCAAATCGGGTTGATCGTAAAGAACGAAGAAATCAACATGATGACACCGAAGACGATGAAGAAGAATCCACCAGCCTTGGCGACGTAAACAGGCATTAGTGGGTAACCAACAACGTTGGTGTCCTTACGGCCTGGACCTGAGTAGTGAGTGTGCTTGTGAACGACCAGCATCACTAGGTGGATTGCTAAGAACACCAGAATCAGGGCAGGCACCAACATGATGTGAAGTGAGTAGAGCCTTCCAACGATTGCATGACCTGGGAATTCTCCGCCGAATAGCAAAGTAGAAACCCAGGTTCCAATCCAAGGAATTCCCTTGATCATTCCATCGATGATTCGAAGGCCGTTACCGGAAAGCAAATCGTCTGGAAGTGAGTAACCGGTAAAACCAGCAGCCATTCCAAGAACGAAAAGAACGAAACCAACCACCCAGTTCAATTCACGTGGCTTGCGGAAAGCTCCAGTGAAGAATACGCGAAGCATGTGTAATCCAGCTGCAGCAACAAACAATAGTGCTGACCAGTGGTGAACCTGACGCATTAATAGACCACCGCGAACTTCAAAGGTTATGTCCAAGCTAGATGCGTAGGCGATTGACATATGGGCACCCTTGAGGGGCGCGTAAACACCGTCATAGACGACCTGAGTCATTGAAGGCTGGAAGAAGAAGGTTAGGAAAGTTCCAGATAGAAGAAGAACCAGGAAGGAGTAAAGTGCAACTTCACCGAGCATGAATGACCAGTGGTCAGGGAAGATTTTACGCCCAAATTCCTTTAGCACGCCGCCAACACCTAGTCGGTCATCGACGTAGGTTGCAGTTCCAGCTAAGAACCCGTTTTTCTTTTTTGAAGTAGTTGCGTTACTCAATTCTTTGCGCTCCTATCCCAGAATGATGGACCAACCGGTTCATTGAAGTCGTCCTGTGCTCTCAGGTAGCCTTCGTCATCTACGTAGATTGGAAGCTGGGGGAGAGCTCTTGAAGCAGGACCAAATACAACTTTGCAACCGTCAACCAGATCAAAGGTTGATTGGTGACATGGGCAAAGCAGGTGATGAGTGGTCTGCTCGTAGAGTGCAACCGGACAACCCACGTGCGTGCAAATCTTTGAGTAGGCCACGATACCTTGGTATGACCAAGACTTTTTCTCTTCGGTTTCGATCAGAATGTCTTTGTCAACGCGAACCAGTAACACAGCGGCCTTAGCTTTTTGCTCCAGGTAGTCTTCTTGCTCTGGACTTAATCCTTCAGGAATTACGTGATACACCGAGCCAACAGTTACTTCGCTTGCCTTGATTGGAGTGCCGTAAGGGTCGCGAGCAAGTCTGGTGCCCTTCTTCCAAGCGGTGTGACGAAGAGAATTACCTGGGTTAGGGCCAAGGTCAGCAAAGAGAATTACAGCTGGAAGTGGGAATAGCGCAAGAGCTCCGTAAAGAGTTCGACGAATTAGCTTCCTTCTGCTGAAACCAGATTCTTGGTTAGCTAGGTTGATAACTTCGATAGCGGCGGCACGTTTTTCTTCGGAAGAAGCAATTGGGTGCCGATCTTCCGCCACTTCGTTGTCTGGCATCAGTGTCTTAGCCCAGTGGATGGCACCGATACCGATACCCAAAAGACCTAGGGTGATTCCAATTCCTAGATACATGTTGTTTAAACGAACAGTAGTTAGTTCTTCAGTGATTGGGAAAGCAAAGTATGCATAAAGTGCAAAAGCGCTTCCTAGCATTGAGATAACAAAAAGTAATGCGACTTGTCTAACCGCACGCTTCTCGTGCTTTACCGACTTGTCGGTCATTCTCACGCGATGTGGTTCAAGGCCTGGATCTCTAACGGCATCCGCACGGACTACAGCTAGTCCGGTTTCTTCGTGTTTCGACTGCTCGCTCAATTTTGTCTTTCTTCTTTAGTTAGATTTAGCGCCAAGCCATACGGTGATGGCAATAATAAGACCTAGCATTCCGAACCAGGCGAGTAGACCTTCGGTTACCGGTCCTAAACCACCAAGGTCATCACCACCGACAGAACTGTTCTCCTGAAGGTAAGTCAGATAGGTGATGATGTCGTTCTTCTCTTCTGGGGTAATGTTTGCGTCATTGAATACCGGCATGTTTTGCGGTCCAGTGATCATCGCTTCATAAATGGTTTTAGCTGAAGAGCCCATCAAACCTGGTGCATACTTACCTTCGGTAAGAGCACCACCTTTACCTGCAGCGTTGTGGCACATCGCACAGTTGATTCTGAACAGCTCTCCACCTTTAGTTGGATCGCCATTAGCCTGCAGGTAAGCCTGGTCAGGAATTGCTGGACCATCGGCAAGTGAGCCGACGTAGGCTGCCATTGCTGAGATTTGCTCTTCAGTAAACTGCACTGGCTTGACTTGCAATTGTGGACCGCTAGCGGCTCCTGGCATACGTCCGGTTGAAACTTGGAAATCAACTGCAGCCTCACCAACACCAATAAGTGAAGGGGCAATTAGTTCTCTACCTTCAGCATTTCTACCGTGACATGAAGCACAGTTAGCAAGAAATAGTTTCTTTCCATACTGAATCTGAGATTCGCTTCGGACAGTCTGTCGGTCGGGGGAGACCGCGGCGTTGACAGCGGTGTAACCTGAGCCTACGACCAGCAGTCCAGCAAAGAGAACTGCTATCAGAGATTTTGGACTGCGACGCAGACCATTTAGTTTCTTTTTCAACTTAGCCATTCTTTATTTCTATTTTGTGCTTACTTCAAAACGTAAATGATTAGGAAAAGACCGATCCAAACTACGTCAACAAAGTGCCAGTAGTAGGAGACAACTATTGCGCTGGTAGCTTCCTTGTGTCCAAATTTCTTGGCAGCGAAAGCCCTACCAATAACGAATAGGAAAGCTATAAGACCACCGGTAACGTGCAGAGCATGGAAGCCAGTAGTCATGTAGAAAGCAGATCCATAAGAGTTTGAAGAAAGAGAAACTCCTTCGCTAACCAGGGTTGCGTACTCCCAAACCTGACCAGAAACGAAGATCGCACCCAAGATGTAACTGAGGATAAACCACTCGACCATTCCCCATTTCATAGGGGAGAGGCCTGTTGCCCTTGGCTGCATGCGCTCAGCTGCAAACACACCGAATTGGGCGGTGAAAGAAGAAGCAACCAGAATCAAAGTGTTGATAAGAGCAAAAGGAAAGTTCAGAATTGCTGTATCTGACGCCCAAATTTCAGGAGAGTTCCCTCTCAGGCTGAAATACATGGCAAATAGAGCTGCGAAGAACATTACTTCTGAGCCCAACCATACGATTGTTCCCACCGAAGTGGCACTTGGTCTGTGGATTTGTGAGTGAGTCATGGGTGCTGTTGACATGGTTCTATCCTACTCCAGCGAGTTGGTGAAACGGGCCAGAAACCCTGTTCTGTCGGGGTTTTTATCCAAAATTAGTCACTAAACTTTAGACATGAACCCAGAAAATAACTGGCAAAAATTGATCGCTAATTTGACCCAAAACATTAACCTGTCCAGGGGAGAAGCACAGTGGGCCATGGCCCAAATGATGAGTGGTCAAGCTGCCAAAGAGGACATCATAGATTTTCTTCTGGCACTCAAAGCCAAGGGCGAATCGCAGGATGAAATTTCTGGATTCATCGACGTCATGTTGGAAAACTCAGTAAAGGTTCCAGTTACCTCGGATGCCATCGACATAGTTGGAACTGGGGGAGATCAACTTGGCACTGTAAACATTTCGACTATGGCTGCCATCGTCATAGCCGCTTGTGGTTACCCTGTGCTCAAACACGGCTCGAGATCAGCATCCGGTAAAACTGGATCATCGGAGATGCTTGAGGCTCTTGGAATCAAATTAGACCTTACTCCGGAGCAACTCGCTCAGGTTTTTGATAAAACCTCGATAACCTTCTTTTTTGCCCCGCTCTTTCATCCTTCGCTAAAGCATGTAGCTCCAATCCGCAAGGAAATGGGTGTTCCGACAACCTTCAACTTCCTTGGGCCTCTGGCGAACCCCGTCCAGCCACTTGCCACCGCCTTGGGGGTCGCTAAAGCAGGAGTGCTACCCCTAATGGCCAATGAAATAAAGGACAGGAACCGTTCAGCGGTTATTTTTAGGGGTTCAGATGGCCTTGATGAGCTAACCATAACTGGGAACAGCCAAATTACCCTGGTTCACGCTGGGGACGCCAAAAGTTTCGAATTTAGCCCAACTTCTCTGGGTATTTCTCCGGCTGGAGTCCAAGACTTGATCGGTGGCGACGCCCAAACCAATGCTGCAGTAGCAAGAGGCCTATTTGAGGGCGTTTTGGGGGAGCACAACCCAATTTTTCAAATAGTGGCCCTAAATGCTGCGGCGGGACTAACTGCCTATGAATTGGCTAAATCAGCTGGTTTAGATCAATTCAATTTTGAGGATTCGCTTGCCAGAAACTTTGTGGCAGCCAGCCAAGCAATAATCTCCGGTAAAGCCAAGCAGAAGCTCATTCAATGGATTGTAAGTAGCAACTCATTCGGGGAGTAGCTCTAAGCGACCAGATAAACATTACTTGACATAATGTTCATTATCGGTTATTACTCAAACCTGCGAACCAGGTAATTACTGAGCTCATGAGGTCCTACAGACTCTCCACTGGCTATTAGATCTGAAACCTTCCACCAACGATATTCCAAGATGTCTCTGAGCTCATCTGAAGTGAAACCTGAAGTATCAATTTTGAAATCATCAACTTGAAGTTCATAAATCGTGTCTTTGTAGGTGTGGTAATTCTTGCCATCTGCCCAATCCCAGCGGCCTTCAGTTACTAAGACTGGTTCGCCCAGCTCGGCAGAATCAACTATTAGGCCGGTTTCTTCGAAAAGCTCACGAATAGCGGCAACCAGAGTACTTTCGCCTAAATCTATGCCACCACCAGGCGTCAGCCATCTTGGTGGTAAACCTACTTCAGGGTCGAAATGGGTCTTTAGCAAAAATACTTCGTTTTTCTGATTGAAAATCAACACACGGGCCGTTTCACGGTGTTTTACATGGTGTTTTTCACTCATTCGGGAACCACCGTGTTTGGATTAGCCACTTTTGGATCAAAGCCAAAAACTTTCATCCAAATCTGCAGAAAGTAACCAATCCCAATGGCAAATAAAGCGGTTCCAAGCCCTGCTGTGCCACCTAAAGCCCATCCAGTGATTAGCACAATCGCTTCACCCAAGGTCCTAACCAGCCAGAATGGCCAGCCTGAGACCCTGGTGAGACCAACCATAAGTCCATCTCGTGGGCCACCACCGAGGTGAGCTGAAATGTAAAGGCCTGAGCCCATCGAGATAACAACAAGCCCCAAAATTAGCCAGAGCAGATTCCAGCCAAAACCATCTAACTTTGGCATGAATGGCGCATTCCAGTCAGCAAATGGCCCGATTGCCATAGCGTTCACGAGAGTTCCGATTCCTGGCTTCTGTTTTATGGGAATCCAAAGCATAAGGACAATAGCGCTAATAATGGTTGCTGCTACCCCAAAGCTTAAACCTGTTTGGTGTTGCAGCCCTTGGGTAAGAACATCCCATGGTGGAACTCCCAGACCGGTGTGGATCATCATCGCTAAACCTAGGCCCACCAGATACAGACCTATCATGAGTCTGCCAATAGGTTTAATCTTGGATTTCATCGAAACTAGCCTATCGCTGGAGCGATAGAACGGATGCAGATTGCAGCAGCACCCTTACTTCATAAAGGACAGAGTGGTTGTCCTGGCGCACCGTGGTTTAACTCCCCCGACTGAAAACACGATTGAGGCTTTTGGAAATGCAACTAATGCTGGAGCCGATTATTTGGAGACTGACATAAGGGTTACCGCCGACGGTGTTGCGGTTCTCACTCACGATAAGGATCTAAGAAGGGTCTTCGGCGATCGTCGAAGAGTTAGAGGCGTATCACTAGCTGAACTGAGAACTCTAACGCCTATCGCTGGTGGTCACCTTGCAACCTTGGCTGAAGTACTTCTAAAGTTCCCCACCGCCAGATTCAATCTAGACATCAAGGAAAACGCTGCAATAAAACCAACAGTTGCCGTAATAGAGGAACATTCAGCGCACCACAGGGTTTTAGTTTCTAGCTTTAGTAATCGAAGAAGGCTGAGAGCCCTAAAAATGTTCTCTAAACCAGTAGCGACTTCAGCCAGTGCAACGGTAATGGTGAAGGCAAAAATCTGGGAAAAACTTGGAGTTCCACTAGATCAACTTTTGAAAGGTATCGGAGCAGTCCAGGTGCCTCCCAGAATGTATGGACTGAAGTTCAACGACCCGTTTTTCATAAAAAGCGTCAAGGACACTAAGACCCAGATCCACTTCTGGACCATCAACGACGAAGATGAGATATTGGAGCTTTTAGAACTCGGTGCCGACGGAATCGTTACGGACAACACTCCTTTGGCAATTAAAGTTGTGGAAAAGTTCTAGATTTGGGAATTTATCGACCAGATTTAGTGTTCTAAGTAGTGCAATAACTAATAAGGAGCACCAATGAACTCAACCCCACAGCCCCTCTCCCCTAGGCAGACAATTGAATACATCTGTCCCAAGGAGCACATCACTTCGATAATTTTTGCTGCCGAAGTTGAACTACCTCAGGAATGGGATTGCAAACACTGCTCACTGACCGCAAAGCTTAGAATCGCCTTCGAACCTGCCGTTGAGAAAGCCCCTGAGAAAATTGCCAGAACTCATCTGGATATTTTGCATGAGCGCAGAAGTAAGGCTGAATTAGAGGAAATCCTCAAAGAAGCCATTACTGATCTTCGTCGCAGGCGCAAGAAGGCCAGTTAATCTCTTCTGAAGACTCTTTGAATCCCAAACTTTGTCATGAGCTTTAGAGCTTCAATGACGATATCGGTGCTCATTTTTGATGTGCCAATTTCTCTTTCAACAAAAGTTATTGGAACTTCTGCAACTCTCCCCTTGGCTTGCAGGGTTCGATAAGCCATCTCTATTTGAAACGAGTATCCCCTGGCATTAACGCCAGCTAGGTCTAGCTGTTTTAGGAAGTCGGCTCGGAAAGCCCTAAAGCCTGCGGTCATGTCATTGATGTTTGACCCCAACATGACCCGAGCATAAATGTTCCCGCCCCTTGATAACCACTGACGATAGAACGGCCAGTTGAGCGTCTTTCCACCTCTAACATATCTCGAACCGATTACCAGGTCGTTCTTTGCTGCCATTGCTAGCAGTTTCGGCAGATCTTCTGCACGATGAGAACCATCGGCATCCATTTCGACCATGACATCAAACTTCCTTGAGAACCCCCAGTCGAAGCCGGCTAAGTACGCCGCACCAAGTCCCTCCTTACCCTTTCGGTGTAAAACACTTATGGACTTATTGGCCTTGGCCAATCGATCTGCTATCGCACCAGTCCCATCCGGACTGGAGTCGTCAACAATAAGAAGCGAGACGGCAGGGTTAAATTTGAATAGTAATTCGACACTCTTTTCGATGTTGCCCGCTTCGTTGTAGGTCGGCATGATCACCAGGGTTTTCACTTAGCCCTTCGCTTTCCTAGCAAAGTACTTGCAACAGCTAGAAGGAACAGGGCAATTGCTATGCCAAAGGCCAAAGGTTCGATGTATCGCCCAAAGATCATTGCAGGAGTTTTGCCTTTATGCAGCTCGATGTCTTCAACCATGTAGTCGGGTTTAAAACTCTCAAGTTCTTGCATAACAGATCCATCTGGTGCATAAATACCTGAAACTCCAACTGTTGAAATTGAAACAACAGTTCTACCCGTTTCTATAGCGCGCATCCTTGAAATGGCTGCAAGTTGAACTCCTTGAACACTCCTACCAAAGTCAGAACTATTGGTTTGAATCATTAGAGCTTGAGCTCCAGAGTCAATTAGGTCATAGTTCAACTCATCGATAGTTACTTCAAAACAAATCAGGGAACCAACTTCGACATTATCTTTAACTTCAAATATTCCATCGCGAACTCCCGGTGACATGTCCCAACCAATCAAACCAATCATGGATGGAGCAAGTGCCATAAAGAAGGAACGATAAGGAACATATTCACCAAAAGGAACAGGTCGCTTTTTGTCGTACCAGTCAGCGATACCCTTTTCAGGTAACCATAAATCAACTTCGTTGTAGAAGTCAGATCCCCTGAAAGTCTTGTTACCGAATAAAAGTGGTGCTTTGAGCTCTTCGTTAACAAAGTTAGTGATCTTCAAATTCGGTTCAACCATTGTGATTGGGTCTAAATCTGATGAGTTCTCCGGCCAAACCATTAGTTCAACGCCATCAGCACCCCCCGAACTAACTAGCTCTTTAGCAACGGTTAAGTGTTTATCAAGTATGGAACCTGGTGGGTTATCCGCGAACAAGCCAGCGTTAGCGTTTCCCTGAACTGCGGCTACTCTGAGGGTTCCTGAGGGTTCTGGCTTGATGAGTCCGATACCAAGAGGAACTAACGCGGTAAGTAGAAGTGCGATTGTAGCGCTTCCCCAATTTTGAAATCGAGCTCGTAAACCAAACCCCTGTGGCAGAGGGTGGAGAAATTTTATAGTGATCAGTGCACTCACCGAGACGATCAACCAGCTAAGCCCGGCGATGTCGATAGCCCAAGCCCATTTCGCTAGCGGGTTATCAACCTGACTCAACCCAAGTCTTGCCCAAGGAAGTCCTCCGAAAGGAAAGTGACCGGCGACATACTCTCTGCCGGTATAGATAGCTCCTATGGCAACAGCGGTTAGTGCATTAGCCAAGGAGCGATTCTTCATTGAGTTGAACCAGCGCCAAACCACGGATATGATGGCGCAGCCAAGCCCAAAGATCAAAGCTTCGATAATCGTCAGCGCTGCCCAAGGTATTGGGCCCAGATATGTTGTCAACCAAATCAGTACCAGCCCGTAGAAAGCAAAACCGCCGATAAACCCAACAAAGAACGACTTGAAGAATGTCATGCGGTTTATGGCTATCAGAGTTAGAAAAACCCCGATAAATGCTCCAACGCCAAAGTTAAAGCTTGGGAAGGAAGTGGCCAGTAGCAATCCGCCCGCTACGGCAATTGGGACTCTCCCCCAGAGCGATTCAGAATTTCTGAACCAATTCATAAACTTTTGCATGATTATCTAAGCGTAATAGGAATAAGCAACTATTCCCCGTTTGATACTTTCTATAGCCTGCTCAGCGGTCTCCGAAAGTCTTGGCTCACGAATTTTGGCTATCTGCTCTAATAGGTCGATGCTCTGCTTACACCATCGAATGAAATCTCCAGCCAGCATTCCAGTAGCCTTTAGAACGCTGTCCAACTTAGCTCCGTTGGCCCAGCGTTGCATTTGCAGTGCCATCGACGCGTCTGGCTCGGAACTGCCAGGAAGTTGATTCTCCTTGGCCACTAACTGCAACTCATCCCAAAGATCCAACGTTTGATCGAAAACCGCTGCGAACTCACCTTTAGGCATTTTTGGGTTAAGCGACTCGTCGTCTCGTCTTGCTTCGTATACCAGTGCTGCGATTAGGGCGGCTAGGGTTGGCGCATCGACATCGTGCCAAATTTCCTCGCGCAGGGCTTCAGCAACAAGAAGATCTCGTTCACCATAAATCTTGGCAAGGCGTTTACCCGCTTCAGTGCTCTCGACGTCCTCATCTGCCTCAACTAGGTAACCAAGTTGAATCAGCATGTTAGTTATTTTGTCGAAAGTTTTAGCTACCTGGTTGGTTCGCGATTCTATTTGCTTGATTACCTGTTGAGTTTCTTTGTAGAGTTTGTGCCAGCGTTCACCCCAGCGTGCATGTGATTCACGATCTGGGCAGGCATGACAGGGATGAGCTCGGAGTTCCTTTTTAAGAGTTGCGATACGCAGCTCCAAAGATCTAATTCCCTTGCTTTGCCGAAGGTCATTGCGCTTTGACTGCCGGCCCATTTGGGCTACTTCCTTCTCAAACTCGGAAATCTGTTTGCGTTTGAGTGCATACTCGGTGAACTCCCCTAAATGACACTTCATGCTTTCCTCATAGCCAGCCAGTGACTTTTGATTCTCTCTGATACCCCTGGCCATTCCTACCACTGAGCGGTCGGCCTGAAATTGAGCGAAAGAGGTTTCCAAAACTTCTCGAGATCGCTTCAATCCAAAAGCGTCGATTAGGTTGACGGTCATGTTGAAAGTTGGTTTGAAAGAGCTGTTCAGTGGGTAGGTTCGCTTTGAGGCCAACGATGCAACATAACTGGGATCTAGGTTCCCGGACCACTGGATGACCGAATGACCTTCAACATCGATACCGCGACGTCCGGCACGACCAGTCAGCTGAGTGTATTCACCAGGGGTTATTTGCACTCGACCTTCACCGTTGTATTTGTCTAGACGTTCGAGAACAACAGTTCTGGCGGGCATGTTGATGCCAAGGGCAAGCGTTTCGGTCGCAAAAACAACTTTGACTAACTTGCGAAGAAAGAGCTCCTCAACTACTTCCTTAAAGGCTGGAAGCAAACCTGCGTGGTGGGCGGCAACACCTCGTTCTAGCGCGGAGAGCCATTGGAAATAGCCAAGCGCTGCCAGATCCTCGTCAGGGATATTTCCACATTTCTCTTCCGCGATCCTTCGAATAATTTGCTTATCTTCGGGTTTGGTGAGTCTCATTCCGGAGGCAAGCACCGACTGAACTGCAGCTTCACACCCAGCTCTGGAGAAGATAAAAAATATTGCGGGCAGCAGGTCAGCTTCTTCGAGTATGTCGATTACCTGAGGTTTTGTGATGCGGTTAATCCTGCCCAGGTTGCGATCTATCCCTCTTGGATAAACGCGATTGGCTGGATGCCCACGCCGGTCAGATCTTGGCTTATTAATCGGTTGTCGCATCTTGTTGGCGTGGCGCTGCACCAGGTCGACATTCACTCTGACATCTCTGCCGGTGTCATCAAATAATGGGATAAGCTCATCGCCGAATAGGACTTGCTGGTTCAGAGGGACCGGCCTAGTTTCAGAAACGATGATTGCCGTGTCACCTCGAACTTCATCCAGCCAAGCTCCGAATTCTTCAGCATTTGACACGGTAGCGCTCAGCGAAACCACTTTGACGTCTCGCGGCAGATGCAACATGACTTCTTCCCAAACCGCTCCCCTAAATCGGTCAGCCAGGTAGTGAACTTCATCCATCACCACGTAACCGAGGTTGATCAGCGCATTTGAGTTCGCATAGATCATGTTTCTTAGAACTTCGGTGGTCATCACCAGGAACTGCGCGTCACCGTTAATGTTGGTATCGCCGGTCAGCAAACCGACTCGCTCATTGCCGTAACGGTCAACCAGTTCGGAGTATTTCTGATTACTCAGCGCCTTGATTGGAGTGGTGTAGAAGACCTTCAGGTTCTTCTCCATGGCTAAGTGGATGGCGAATTCGCCAACAATGGTCTTACCCGCTCCGGTTGGGGCGGCTACCAAAACTCCTTGACCACGCAGCAATGCTTGGCAGGCTTTCTCCTGAAAATCGTCTAAGGGGAATTTAAGTAGCTTTAGAAAGCTCTCCAGTGCAGGGTTGGCTCGGTTCAGCTTCGCTTTAGCGAAGCGTTCTGCCGGAGTTAACTGCTCTTCCATTACAGATATTCGTCAGCAATATAGTCATCGGCAATTGATGGTTCATCAACTTCAGTTCGCCTGCGCAGCGCTCTGCGTTTGTCATTGGCTATAGCTATGCCAGCTGCGATGAAGTAAAGAATGATGAGCGGAATCATTAGGAGAAACATAGACATTGGATCGGATACCGGTGTGGCGAGTGCACCAATGATGGCAATAATCAGCAACGCTGGACGCCAACCTTTGAGAATAGTTTTTCCACTGATAGTGCCTAGAGCATTTAGGAAAACGAGAATAATTGGCAGAACGAACGCTATTCCGAATACCAGAAGGACTCTGACAGTAAATAAAACATATTCGGCTGCGTTAATTACGTTGGCACTGCCTTCAGGTGTGAAAGAAAGCAGGCTTCGAACGAAGGTCGGGAAAAGCCACCAACCAAAGTAAGCACCAGACAGAAAAATCGGTGAACTGACCAGAATGAAGGCTATTGTGTAGCGCTTTTCGCGTTTCTTTAGCGCGGGGGAAATAAAAGCCCAGATTTGATAAAGCCAAACCGGACTGGAAATGAATAAACCGATGAAGAAGGCTATTTGTAGGTGTAGGTCAAATGCTGATACCACTGAACCGAAGTTAACTTGGGCGTTGAGTCCTTCAACTTTTGCCAGATCTAGGATCGGCTTTTGCAGTGCTGCAAATACCTGCTCAAAAAGAAACCAACCAGCTACTCCGCCAAGGATGATGGCAAATGCAGAGCGGAAAAGTCTTTTTCTAAATTCACGAAGATGCCCCGACAGTTTCATCCGTTTTTCGGGGTTACGGCGCTTAGCCATTAGTCGTTTTTAGGTTCGTCTTTCTTGTCTGAGCTCTTCTTGTCTTCGGCTCGCTCATCGCCCATCTGCTTCATTTCCTTGCGGAAAATACGCATCGATTGACCAAGGCTCTTTGCAAAGCCAGGCAGCTTGGGTGCACCCCAGATGATCAGGACGACCAGCACGATAACGATGAAATGCCAGCCTTCAAAGATTCCTCTTGCCATTTTGTTGCCCTACTTCTCAGAATTAGACGGATTTGTTGCTTCTAGTCTACGCCTTCGCTCCAGTCTGGAGCGCTGTAATGAACTGACTTCTAGCCTCAGCCCCTTAACCTTCTGGTTGATCGGGTCAATCGAGCGTGAGATGCGTTTGCTTGACTTTTGCATCCTGAACAAAACTAGGCCGAGAGCTATCAGAGCCCCCACCCCTAGACTCACCCAGAGCACTTCCAGGAAGGTGGCCATCTATTCGGCGTCCTTAGGAGTCTTGCCGGTTTTGCCCGAAATTGCCTCTAAGGCAAAGTCTCGAACCGCGGCTCGAGCTTCGCTTGGTTCAATGACTCGAGCTGCTCCCCCGAACCTAGCGATAACCCGTCCTAGGTTCCTGACATCGCCAACTTTGATCTTGAAGCGCTTCACGTAGTCACCGACATCGATTGCCGCTTCAACTGGCTTGTAGTCAGAGATGAGGCCATAAGCTTCTGGCTCAACTTCTAAAGTAACTACCACATCGTTATCGCCTGGTGTGTAGATGTCTTCCGGGACTTCAGCCTCTTTGGCCTGCTTGCTTATCGGAACTTCTTCTAAAACCTTGGCATTTCGCATCCGGTCGATTCTGAAAGATTTGACCATTTCAGTCTCCGGGCACCATGCCTTTAGGTAGGTGAACTCTCCCTGAGGCTCGAGTCTGAGAGGTTCTAGTATTCGTCCAGTTCTGGTTTCGCCTTTTAGATTTAGGTAATCACAGCTGATGGATAGTTCTCTGGACATGGCATCGCGCAGAATAGCTAGATCTGCATCGGCAGTACCTGGAGTAATCTCAATTTCGACATAGGTATCCATGTTGGGAAGACCTTTAGCCAAAATCATCTGCAGCTCTTCAATCTCACCAACTTCGGCCAGTCCCGGTAGCGAACTCAAATAGACCAGACCGGCAGCCAAGGCAGATGCTTGCCTTGATGACAATCGAGACACATCGTGCAGTACTCGATCATCTTTGAAGCTGATTGACACTAAACCGTCTTCTAAGTCTTCACTTCGGATTTGGTATGGAGACTCAGTGTATATCTGGATGAAGTCTGTAAGGCTAATAACTTTTACCGCCTGCTTAATCTCATCTTCTGAGACTTCAAAATGCTTAGCCAGCTCAGACACTTCATATTGCTTGCCGTCAATCAAAATAGCTGTCAGAGCCAGCATCAGATTAAAGCGATCAGAATCCTTTAGGTTCCGGTTAGGCATGGTCATCCACCACCTTTTCAAATCCTTCACGAACCAACTGGGCCAGTGCGGCTGGCTTTACAACCTTTATCTGATTTGCATATTCACGAATCTGTTCGGCTAGAACATGAATGTCGCTGTATCCAATATGAACTTCACCCGAATCTTTTTTGTCAGAAAGATCGACTTCGTAGCGGAACCAAGCCTCGGTGTTTGGTTTGATTTTCAATACGGCAATCTGTTTCTCGGCGAGCTCATCCAATTCAGCAACAGCCTTGTCAATTTCAGCTTGTGTACCAGCCCGATAATCCATTCGGGACCTCGGATAAGTAATTTTTGAGAGCATTCTCCTGAGCATGAAGTTTCTTGGCTCTTCTCGGTCCTGGTCAAAGCCAAGAACCAGCCACTGCCCTTTTATCTGACGAAGTAACCAAGGGTGGATTGTTCTAGTAGCTACTGAGCCATCCGGTTTTCGATAATCAAAGTGGATCACTCGGCGATCCGAAATAGCGTTGTTGAGGTCTCTGAAGTTTGGCTCATTAGAGAAAATCTTTGGCGCGATACCGATGATGTCTGACTCTTCGCCGACAATCCCCATTGATCTGAGTTTCGTAATGCCTTTGCTGGCTGCACCGGAAAGTGAACCTCCAGCCCAGGCCTCCGCAGCAAGATTTAGCAGAGCCAGTTGCCTGCTGGTCAGCTGCAAATCTTTAGGCCAGTAGAACGAGTCGGCTTTTATTGTGTATTTGGTTGCTTGGTTGTTGCTGTCCTCAACGGCCGGAATTATTGCCTCAACCTGAACACCGTTGTGTCGAAGAGTGTCTTTATCGCGTTCAAACTTACGTTCCAAGCTGGAGTTATTTCCACCTGGCTTGTATTCATTCGAGTAAGCGGTAATTGAGCTTAGAATTTCATGTTTGCTAAGAGGTTTTCCAGCGAAAAGCAGGAGCACGGTGATCTGGAACAGACGTTCCGGTTTTTTTATGTTCGTATACTCGTCGGGATCAAAATCTTCGTCTGCTTCTGACATGGTTACCCCTACTTGTTGATTCCCAGAATATCAATCACAAACAGCAAGGTCATGTTGCCTGGAATCGAGCCATTTCCTTGCGCTCCGTAAGCAAAGTCAGGTGGCATCACGGCAATCACCTGGGAACCGACTTTAGCTCCTTCAAGTGCTTTACCGAAGCCAGTTATGGTTTCATCTAAGTTTAATGTTGCTGGTTGACTATCCCATGAGGACTCAAAAGTTCCACCCAATCGGTCAGTCCACATCCAGCCCGAGTAATGAACGGTAACCGAATCTGTAGCAGCTACAACAGCTCCCTTGCCTTCAATAATGACCGCCTTGTTGAATTCAGTTGGCTTACTGAAAGTTGGTTGAATCAGTCCTGGCCGACCGGTCTTAGGGTCTCTAACTACCTGAGGTAAACCTGAAGGTGATGTGGATACCGCACCATTTGCTCTAGGCAGGTAAACCTTCTTTAGCTCAAACACATAGAGAGAACCCTCTGGGTCATTCTCGATCTGTGGAGTTGCAAAGGCAATTACTGAGCCTTCCTTCACACCTGACATGGCCTCGCAGTAAACTTTTGAGTTTGCCTTATCAAAAACTTGGGCGGCTGTGTCAGAACCGTTCCACTGGCTAGAACCAAGCATTGCTCCCGTGGTGGCACTGAATACTGCATATTCCAAAATGGTCAATTGGTCACCGGTAAAAGTTGGGCCATTGCCTTCGCGGATTACCTTAGTTTGAGTAGCCTTGATGCCTTCGAGTGAGG
Source organism: Rhodoluna sp. (assembly GCA_030832065.1). GTDB lineage: Bacteria > Actinomycetota > Actinomycetes > Actinomycetales > Microbacteriaceae > Rhodoluna. The sequence goes on from JAURJV010000020.1 coordinate 24,786, forward strand.
ACTTGACTCCAGCATTTGCATCTGCGGTCACAAACTCAACCTTTGGGATCTCATCTTTGTTCAAAGTTACTTTTACGCTGTCGATAGCCGAACCACCAACATACTTGTCGCAGGTTGGTTGGATGCCATCAAAAGCTGCTACATCTCCATTGGGAGCAGTGCAACCGGTGAGCACCAAGGCAAGGCTGGTTAGGGTCAAAGCGATTTTCGTCTTCAGCAATCTGGCTACTTTCTGTTGATTTGATAAGTTTACTTGTCGTGCTCGGCTACTTGGCTGGAGGATTCTGCTGATTTTGTGGCTTGGCGTAACGATTTCCTAACCTTCTTGTCACTGACCTTTCGTTCCCCAACGTGCTCAGGGTTCCAAACAGCTATATCCTCATCTTCAAACTCGGGTTTAGCCCTTCGCACGAAGCTTGGCAAAACAGTGCCAGGGGCTAGCAACCTAGCCGTTAGCAAGAATCCAGTGTGTCCGGACATTCGATGTTCTGGTCGCACGGCCAACCCCTGCAGGTGCCACCCACGGTGGAGCGTTTCGAAAGCTTGCGGCTCAGTGAAACGTCCGCTGGATTTCAAATCTTCAGCCACTCGCGAAAGCTGAGTCACGGTAGCCACGTAACAGGTCAATACACCACCTGGTGCAAGTGCGTAGCAGATGGCATCGATGCACTCCCAAGGGGCCAACATGTCTAGGACAATTCGATCTATGCTTCCTGGTTTTATGTGCTGTTCCACTGCTGTCTCAAAACTACCGAGCACAACATCCCAATTCTTTGGACGAAAGCCAAATGCCGTGGTCACGTTTGCCTGAGCAATCTCAGCAAAGTCTTCTCTGCGTTCAAATGATGTGAGGTGGCCAGAACTACCTAAAGCCCTTAGCAAATACATACTCAGTCCACCTGATCCAACACCAGCTTCAATTACCCGAGCACCGGGATGGATGTCGCCCATGGTAACGATGTTGGCTGCATCCTTTGGATAAACAATTGCAGCACCTCTAGGCATTGATAAAACAAAGTCGGTAAGCAGTGGACGCAGAACTAGATACTTTACTCCAGCTTCATTTTCAATAACCGAAGCGTCAGGTTTACCGATGATGTCGTCATGTCTAATGTTTCCTCGGTGTGTGCCAAAGACAGCCCCAGCGGCAAGAGTAATTGTGTTTAGCCGACCCTTTGGTCCGGTCAGTTGAACTCGCTCCCCCGCTTGAAAGTTTCCTCGAAGAGTTCTAAGAGTCTCGTTCATTTGATCAACTTTCTAAGTTGCTTGTAGTTGAGGCCAACTAGAGATGGGATTAGGTTGCGACCTGGTTTCTCTGGGATTGGGACTATGTGAGGTATGCCAATCGCGTAAGTTCCCGCTGCTTCTGCTGAACTAAGACCGGAAATTGAGTCTTCAAATGCGATGCATTTCTCTGGAGGAAAGCCTAAGAGTTCGGCTGCTTTCAAATATGCCTCAGGGTGGGGCTTGCCATTTCTAACATCATCCCCAGCGACTATGACATCAAACGCTTCAAAATCTATGGCGTCAGCTACCTGTTTAGCCATCCGATGCATCGACATGGTAACCAGAGCCGTCTTAACTCCGTGAGACTTAAGATCCTTGAGCAGCTCTCGCGCTCCCGGTCGCCATGGAATTACTAAAGAGAGCTTCTTTTGCACCTCTTCGGTCAAGTGATCGACTATCTCAGTTGGTTCCATCGGAATGTTGGCTCGATCACGAAGTAACTCTGAAGACTTGTCTAGGCTCATTCCGACAACATCTAACCCATCTTTTTCAGTCCATGAACCGTTGTGCTTGGCGGCCAGAGCTTGTTCAGATTCCATCCAATATGGCTCGGAATCAATGAGTGTGCCATCCATGTCAAAAAGCACGGCAAATTTAGGGCTACGAGCGAACATTATGACCAAAGTCTAATCTTTAGAATTGAAATAGAGTTCTTCTAAGACAACTTGACCCGAAACGGCGGAGATTTGAACGAGATTCCTAACATTTTCACAGGCAGAGTCCTCATCGTGGCTCTTGACGGTTGGACCGACGCTGGAGCTGGAGCCACCACTGCCGCAACCTATCTCAAGGACAAGATGCTTTCGGAGCGCCTGTTGAATATCGATGACGCCGAATATTTTGATTATCTAAGACAGCGGCCAATCATTGTTTTGGATGAGCACGGCGATCGAGACTTTCTTTGGCCAAGTATTGAATTCTGGGGCCCTTCAGTTGAATCGCCGGCAACTAAAAACCTTTCTCTTTACTTCTTGATTGGCCAGGAGCCTGCCCTGCAGTGGCCTTATTTGCGTGACGAGATACGTGAAATCGTTGAAGACCGAGAAATCACCGCAGTGATAATGGTTGGGTCATTGGCTTCCGAAGCTCCACACAATCGACCAATCAAGATCTATAAGAACAGTCAGTCTGCTTCAGTTCGCAACGCCTATGGCTTGGAGCGCAGCAATTATGACGGTAGGTCAGGTTTCCTATCTGTTCTGGGTCATGCTTTCGAAAAGTCCGGTTTACCCACTCTTTCAATATGGGCACAGGTCCCCCACTACGTAGCATCAATGCCATCGCCTAAGGCTGCTTTAGCTTTGGTAAATGATCTTGAGATACTGCTTGGAGTTTCCGTGGATCACAAAGAACTCCTAACTTCTGCCTTCGAATGGGAACGCTCAGTTGACGACTTTATTGAAGGTGACGAAGACTTAGCAAACTATATTGCTGGTTTAGAAAAGGCAAGAGACGAATCCGAAGCTGAAGAGATGAACACCGATGCACTTGCGTTGGAATTTGAGAAGTTCTTGCGACAAAACGAAGGTGACGGAGAAGACAAGAAGGACTAGGCGCTTATTAGTCCTGCACTTAGCAGACCGAGCAGACCAAACCCAACTACCAGTCGCCAAATCACAAAGGGCATAAACGAACCTTTGTTTAGGTATTTAAGCAAACCTGCAATGACGAGGTAGCCAACCACAAATGAGGCAATAGTGGCAACAATAGTTCCGGTCAGCATCGCTCCGTCGAGATTCTGATAGCTGTCGCGAAATTGAAGTAGACCACTGGCAAGCACCGCGGGAATTCCAATTAGGAATGAGAATCGAGCGGCATCAGCTCGCTTGAATCCGGCAAACAGTCCAAAACTTATGCTTGCCCCAGATCTTGAAACACCTGGCATCAAGGAAAGCATCTGACCTAAACCAAAGGTCATTGCGGAACCGAATGTGAGCTCCTTGATGGACTTTTGCTTTTTTCCAAGTCGGTCGGCTAGGTATAAGACAACGCTGAAGATAATCATCGTAAAAGCGATCACCCAGAGGGTTCGGACAGTTTCTTCAACAAAGTTTCTGAAAGCCAAACCGGCAATTCCAACCGGAATTGAGGCGAGGATGACAAACCAAGCCAACTTGTAATCTTGCTCAGCTCGCTTTGATTTGCTGAAGATTCCTTGACCCCAGGCTTTGATCAATCGCCAAATGTCTTTAGCAAAGTAAATAAGAACGGCCGCTTCTGTTCCAAGCTGAATTGTTGCGATAAATGCTGTAGTCGCTGAGTTCTGATCACTTAGTCCAGGCACTTGAAGTAATTCTGAAACTATTTGAACGTGTGCGCTTGATGAAACCGGCAAGAATTCAGTTAGTCCCTGCACCACTCCAAGGATTAGAGCTTGGATAAAGGTCATTGCCAGTCGTCTTCGTCTTCAGCAAGTTCCATCGGTAGGAACTCTCCGTGCTGATCGGATAGTGCTTCCTCATAATCTAGGAAGGCGGACTTCAGGTGTTCGTAGGCAGCTGCCACAGCTGGGTCATCGACACCGCGACCGGTAGATACGGCTTCTAGGTGCCTTTCGAGGGCAGCAATTAGTTTGCTTAGTGCTGTTCTAGAGTCCTGAGCCATAAGACAAAACTACTCTGCTCTAGAAAGATTTTGGGGAAATTCTTAACCTCGTCTTTAGTAGTAAAATCAGGGAGGTTCATAATTTCACCCAGGTCCGGGTGGCGGAATGGTAGACGCGCTAGCTTGAGGTGCTAGTCCTCATTAGAGGGTAGGGGTTCAAGTCCCCTTTCGGACACTTTGATTCATTTATCAAAAAGTTAGACTCGATTTCATGTCTTTAATCTCGGACCCAGCAGCGACATCGCTAGCTGCGGCTAGGGAGATTCTTGCTGGCAAGAAAGTGTTCGTGCTAACTGGAGCTGGGCTTAGTACCGATTCAGGCATCCCCGATTACCGTGGCGAAGGTCGAGTTGCCCGACATCCAATGACCTATGACGTGTTCATGGGTTCGTTTGAAGCCAGGCAACGATACTGGGCCAGAAGCTATGTTGGTTGGTCACGCATCGCTAACGCCGGGCCAAACGCAGGACACTTCGCCCTGGCTCAGGCGCAGACCCTAGGCGCTATCGAATCTCTGGTAACCCAAAATGTTGACGGCCTGCACACCCAAGCTGGCAGTAACGCGGTTATCGACCTGCACGGCCGGCTTGACCGTGTTATCTGTCTAGGTTGCAAGACAGTGATCTCTCGAACGAGTATGGATGAACTGCTAGAAGCTCATAATCCTGACATCAGTAAAGACAATTCGGTTGAGTTCACACCGGACGGTGATGCTGAGGTAGCGGGAACGGAAAGTTTTCAAGTACCGAGTTGTAATAGGTGTGGCGGTGTCTACAAACCCGATGTGGTCTTCTTTGGTGAGTCGGTTCCAGTGGCCAGGGTGGAACGTGCAATTGCCGCGTTAGACAGGGCGGATGCAATTCTTGTAGCGGGTTCTTCATTAACCGTTAATTCAGGTTTCCGTTTTGCTCGGATGGCTAATAAATCAGGTAAACCACTAGTCATAGTCAACCTTGGCCCAACTCGAGCCGATAGTCTGGCGTCAGTAAAGATTGAAGCAAACACGTCAATAGCTTTAGAGAGGCTACTTCTTGACTGAAACAGTTTTAGGTTTGATGAGACACGGTCAAACCGATTGGAATGTCGCGTTGAGGCTTCAAGGTTCGAGCGATATCGCACTCAACCCAGAAGGTCTGCGGCAAGCAGAGTTAGCCAGCAGAAAAATTCACCCTGCTGATTGGGATATCATCATCGCTTCCCCGCTCTCCAGGGCACATAGAACCGCTGAGATCATTGCTTCACAGACCGGACACGATGTCGTTATAGTTCCGGACTTGATTGAAAGATCTTTTGGTGAAGCCGAAGGTTTATCCCATCCGCAATGGCGTGCACTTCACGAAAGCGGTAAACCGATCCTTGGGCTTGAAACCATGGATGAGCTTAGAATCAGAGCTAAATCCTTACTCTCCCTAGTGGCCACCCACTATGACGGAAAGAGAGTGCTAGCTGTAAGTCACGGTGCATACATCAGAATGGTTTTGCAGTTAGCCTCTGAGGGTAAATATCCAACCTCTGAAGATAGGCTCGGCAATGTTTCGTTATCGAGATTGATTTACCAGGATGGTCTTTGGTCAGTCCTAGATTTCAATCCGAAGTCTCTAGCCGATTGAAAACTCTGATTAATTCCTGCGCTGAATCATCCCAGTTGAATTTTTTAGCTTGTGCTAAAGCAGATTGAGATTTCTGTAACCAAATCTCTTCACGCGATAGTTCGCTTAGGCTATCGGCTAATTGTTTAGGCATCTCAGGATTGAAGAAAGTACCGGAGTCACCGGCAACTTCCCTAAAAATAGTCAAATCAGAAACCACCACAGGGGTTGCCTGGATCATGCCTTCGACTAGAGGAATTCCAAAACCTTCATCTTTACTGGCAGTTACTAGAGCAAAGGCATTAGATAGCAGATCACGATACTCCAGATCGCTCACGCCATTGTGGAATTTGACTGAAGCATTATTTTCGGTCGCTAACTCACTTAGCTCAGATTGACGTCTTGAGTCAATCTTGCTTAGCAAGTGCAAGGTGAATCCTTCTGCTTGCCCTACTCCGCGTATGAGAGTTTCAACATTCTTGTATGGCATGAACGAGCCAATGTAAATCAGATCTTTACTTGCCGGGTATTTTCTGGATTTAACAGCGTTTCCTGGAGTTGGAGCATTGTAAACAACTGAAACTGGCCGCCTGGTGAGTCTATGCCTGCCAATCAACTCTTTCGTAGTCTTCGAAACAGTAACAATTGCATCTGCTCGGTTCAACAAAATCCTTTGGGGTAAGTAACTCAGGTGATACAAACGCCAGAGCACTCGCAACAGAAGGTTCAAGTCTTGCGGCGGCTTACGGTGACGGTAGTAGATGAGGTCATGAAGAGTTAGAACTAACTTGTACTTCCTCCGAAAACTGCCCATAACCTGCATCGGTGAGTAAACGTTCTCTGCCCCCAGCTTGTTCAACTTTCCTGCGATCCAGAATTCCTTTGCAGATTCTGGTGAATTCAGCATTACATGTTTTATTCCAGTTGGCAGAAAGTCGAGCTGCCTCGGCTCACAAATAATCGCAACGACTTCAATCTTTGAATTCAAGGCACGAATTAGTTCAACACTAAATCGGCTAATACCATCGTGATGGTCCAGTCGGATGAACCGGGCGTCAAAATAGAGAGTCTTCAAGCTACAGCGATTCTTTTATGAAGGCCCGAATTTCATTCACTGTGTTCTCGGCTGCCTCATAGTGAACTAAGTGGCCACAGTTCTTGATTTCATACATCTTGGCGTTCTTCATCTTCTTCGACATAGCAACAACTGCTTCCACTGGGGTGACCTCATCTAGTTCGGCTGCTACTAGGAACACAGGAACGTGGATCAGGTCAACGTAAGGCTGCATGGTATGTGAAATGGAGGCAACGTAGGACTCCCAAACAACGTGGGAATTAGCAAAACTATTGAAGTGCTGACGATGCTGGCCAACGATCCATTTGCGGAGCGCTCTGTCTCTGGATTTTGTTGTGTAGGCACTCATGGAATCAACCAGTAGTCGAGTCTTTAGCATTCCCATACCTAGACGCGTCGGCATTTTGTGGGCGAGCCAGTAGTAACCTTTTACCCCGTTCATTAGGAACCTGGAAAGCCCCTTGGTTATGCCGCCTGCAACAGGATTGATGCAAACCAGTGCAGAAAAAAAATCTTCTTGAGCCTGAGCCGAACTCACCATCAGAGTTCCAAAAGAATGCCCAATAGCTACCGGCTTCTTAATGTCAATCGCCGACACGAATTTGATGAGCCAATCAACATAATTTGCCAGCGTGTGTTCAGCGGTCAGTGGCGCGGAGATACCAAAGCCAGGGATATCTGGTGCATACACATTGAAATCATCTAGCGCACCTGCGAACGACTCGAGGCCGTGATGATCTCCCCGATAGCCATGAACCAGCAGGATGTCCTTAACTTTGCCTGTCCCAGTGTTGGTGGCTGGGTAAAACCAGTACTCAGAGGGTACGCCAGCAACCGTAACCGTCAACCGCTTAGCTCTCTTCTGAGCAAGAAGTTGAAGTTCTGCTGCGTCTCTCATGATCACTCCCCTGATGCTTACCTTCTCACAATTCTATCTTGAGCCCTCAGAACGCAAGGCTTCAGCGGTTATGTCCTAGCGGGCAACTAGTCTTGAGACATGAGCGAAGAAAATGGGAAGTTACAGTTACCGAGGTGGCTAGATGTCATTGCAGTATTTGACACTGAAACCACTGGTGTTGATGTTACGAAGGCAAAAATAGTCACCGCGGCATTGCATCTGATGAATCAAAATGGCGAGGTTTTACCAGGTGGCAAAGACTGGCTCATTAACCCAGGTGTCCCAATTCCTCCAGCTGCCATCGCAGTTCACAAAATCACCGACGAGATGGTTCAGCGCGATGGTATGGATGCAGCAACTGGTGTCCAGGAAATAGTCACAGCCATTCAGGAACTCTTTGAACGAGGAATACCAGTTGTTGCATACAACGCTGCCTACGATTTCAGCTTGCTCCACCACCAGGCCCTAAGCTTTGGGATCACTCCGGTAAAGTTTGGCTCGGTTATTGACCCGTTAGTAATCGATAAGACGGTGGACAAGTGGCGCAAAGGTAGCCGGAAACTTGAGAACGTTGCTCAACATTACGGAGTTTCCCTAGCTAATGCCCATGCCGCAAAGGACGATGCGATAGCTGCTGGACTGGTTGGGCTCTCTGTGCTTAGATTCTTCAAAGCACAGGCTAAACCCGTGGTTGATTTTCCTGCCTCTGCAGAAGAACTGCACCAGCTCCAAGCTAAATGGGCTGACGAAATCGAAACCAGCTTCGCGAAATGGCGCCAGCAGGACATGCCGGATTACGTCCCATCGTTTGGTTGGCCGATAAAACAGAGTTAAAACAAAAATGGACCTCTTACGAGGTCCATTTCGATTTAAGTTCTTATTCCTTAGCGCCAAACTTCTTGTAGCGTGCGTTGAATCGCTCAACACGACCAGCCGAGTCAAGAATTCTCTGCTTACCGGTGTAAAACGGGTGTGAAGCTGAAGAAATTTCAACATCGAATACTGGGTAGGTGTTGCCGTCTTCCCACTCGATAGTTTTGGTTGAGGTAACAGTTGATCTGGTTAGGAATGCTACGCCGGATGCTAGGTCGCGGAAAACCACTGCCTCATACTTTGGGTGAATGTCAGCCTTCATCAGTAAATCTTTCAAAAATTCGGGATTCGGTGCAAATCCGCACCAGTTAGCAACTATACCAGAGCTAAAGGGTCAATAGAAGCCCTATTTGGCTCTTACTGCGAAGCGACCGCCAGCTAGCACTACCTCCAGTTCAAGCCCATAGGCTTGGCTCAGTTTATCTGTAGTGAGAGTTTGATTTATTGGACCAGCAGCTAGAACTTTGCCTTCAGCAAGGATTAGGGCATGGGTGAATCCAACTGGAATCTCCTCCAGGTGGTGGGTGACCATAATGATTGCCGGAGCTTGGGGGTGGGAAGCGTAGCCACTGAGAATCTTAATTGTGGCCTCGCGTGAGCCAATGTCCAGGCTTGCTACCGGTTCGTCAAGCAACAGCATTTCTGGATCTGGCATCACTGCCCTAGCAATTTGCGCTCGTTTCTTTTCCCCGTCGCTTAGTGTTCCGAATGGACGGTCGGCATAGTCTGCCAACTGCCACTCCTTCAGAACTCTTCTAGCTCTTCGCTCATCGACATCGTCATACATCTCTTTTGACCTGCCGGTTACCGCATAGCTGGCCGTCATTACCGCGTCTAACACTTTTTCGGAGTTTGGGATTCGACCTGCAATTGCGGTTGAGGCAAAACCTATTCTGGTTCTAAGGTCAAAGACATTAACCTCACCGAGGCTTTGACCTAAAACTCGAGCCGAACCGGAACTTGGCTGAAGTTGAGCAGCAGCAACCTTAAGTAGCGTAGTTTTACCTGCGCCGTTCGGACCAACAATGACCCAGCGCTCATCGGACTGGACAGTCCAAGAAACCGAGTCAAGAATGGTCCGGCCATCCCGAACCAAGGAAAGGTTTTCTAGCGCTAAGACTTCATTCATAGGTGTCCAGCCTATTTGAAAATTCGGGGCTTCCTAATATAGACACTCTCCCCTAGGACTTATCCAATGAGTTAGCCAATAAAGTTTGATGTATGAATCAGGTGCATCCAACACGAAGGCTAGTGGTCCTCGACGTGGATTCGACTTTGATCGAGCAAGAGGTTGTTGAAATCCTCGCCAAATATGCTGGTAGAGAACTTGAGGTAGCTGAGGTTACCGAACGGGCAATGAAAGGCGAATTGGATTTTGCTGGCAGCCTTAGGGCCAGAGTAATTCAGCTGGCTGGCCTCCCCAGCTCTGTTTTTGAGAGGGCACTTGCAGAGATCCGAATTACTAAGGGTGCCGAGCAACTAATCCAAAGTGTTCACGCGGCCGGAGGATTTGTGGGAGCAGTATCCGGTGGATTCAGTCAGATACTTGAGCCACTTGCGAAAAAACTAAATTTAGATTTCGCCCTAGCTAACAAACTTGAAGTTTTGGAAAATCAACTAACTGGGTTGGTGCTTGATCCGATAATCGATAAACCGGCTAAAGCTACCGCCCTGCGCAATTGGGCTGCCGACACCGGCATCGCTCTGAATCAGACCATAGCCATCGGTGACGGAGCTAATGACTTAGACATGATGGCTGCCGCTGGACTTAGTATTGGATTCAATGCTAAGCCGAGAGTTCGAGTAGCGGCAGACTTGCTAATCGATTCTGGTGATCTAAGTGATGCGATTAAACTGCTCGGTCTTTAGTGGCCGGTTGAGTGCAATCCGCCGTCGACGTGAATTATTTCGCCAGTTGTAGCTGGGAACCAGTCACTGAGCAGAGCGATAATTCCCTTGGCTGCCGGTTCTGTATCGGCTAACTCCCAAACCATAGGCGAACGAACAACCCAGATGTCTTCCATATCTGCAAAACCAGGGATGCTCTTACCAGCAGGAGTTCTCAACGGACCAGCGGAAATCAGGTTTACTCTTATACCTTCGCGTCCCAGGTAACGGGCAAGGTATCGAGCTGTGGATTCGAATGCAGCCTTGGCAACACCCATCCAGTCGTATACGGGCCATGAAACACTTGCATCGAAAGTGAGTCCGGTGATTGATGAACCTGGACCCAGTAGTGGCTTTGCTGCCATGGTGATTGATTTCAATGAGAAAGCTGAAACGTGAACTGCAGTAGAAACATCTGGCCATTCGGTTGTTAGGAAATTTCCACCGAGAGCGGTGCCAGGTGCAAATGCAATAGCATGCACGATTCCATCAAGATGAGGCAGATACTGTCTGACGCGATCTGGCAACGCTGCTAGATCTTCATCATTAGTTGCGTCAAGTTCGATCACTGGCGCAGGCTTAGGAAGACGCAAAGCTATCTTCTCGGTGATAGGCATCATTCGTCCGTATGACGAAAGCACTATGTCTGCACCTTGCTCCTGAGCCAATCTGGCAACAGAGAAAGCTATTGAGGCTTCGGTTAGCACTCCAGTGATGAGGAGCTTCTTACCTTCGAGGATTCCCATGATCTTCCTTTAGTCCTTCCAGTTTCTCCCCCTGAGCCATTCTGCCAGTAGTAAGGCTAAAAATGGCTAATGACCCATGCCCATTCCACCATCTACGGGGATGACAGCCCCAGAAATGTAGGAAGCTTCATCGGATGCTAACCAGCGAACTACTTTAGCCACCTCAGCTGGAGCTGCAAACCTACCCGCTGGAATGCGTTTCTTGTAATCGGCCTGCATTTCTTCGGATAACTCGGCTGTCATGTCAGTGTCGATAAAGCCTGGTGCGACCACGTTCGCAGTAATTCCTCTGCCACCCAATTCACGGGTAAGTGATCTTGCCATTCCCACCAGAGCGCTCTTAGATGCTGAGTAATTGACCTGGCCAGGGCTGCCAAGCAGTGCTACGACGGAGCCGATCAGAATTACTCGACCATACTTGCCCTTAATCATTGATTTGGTCGCACGCTTTAGAACCCGAAAAGTACCATTTAGGTTGGTATCGATGACTTCTTCGAACTCTTCGTCAGTCATTCTCATGAGAAGTGTGTCTCTGGTGATACCTGCGTTGGCAACCAGAATCTCAACTGGACCTAGTTTTTCTTCGATTTCAGCAAAAGCTGAGTCAAGCGAAGCCGGATCAGTAACATCCGCCTTGACACTGAGTGCGCCAGCAGGACCTTCACCGCTTCTCACAGTTACGGCAACTTTGTAACCTGCTGCAATAAACTCTTCAGCAATTGCTTTGCCAATACCGCGATTGCCACCTGTAACCAGAACTGTTCTAGACATATTTCGCCTTTAGGATAACTAGACCCATTTTGGTCTAAACAGGTCAAGTCTATATCTAGGCTTGTAGTGAGCTAAGTAATTAGGAGGCAATTTTGGCAAAGCGCCAGTCAGTTACCTCCATTGGAATAAATCCTGAACAGGAACGTCGCTCTCGCTTCATCAAATACACAATTGCGATGGTTGTCCGCGTGATTTGCATACTCTTAGCGGTTGTCGTTCCGCTTGGCTGGCTGACCCTGGTTTTCGCTATCGGAGCTATATTCCTTCCCTATTTTGCTGTTGTCTTAGCAAACGTTGAAGGAGAGAAAGCCGAGGATAAGTCGCCAAAGATTCAAGCTCCGACTCTTAGTATTTCAGCTAGCGATTTCAAGCTTCCTGAGGAATCAGATGAGAAATAAGAATCAATTACTGCGATGGCTGTCTTGGATCGGTTTGGTTTCGCTATTTAGCGTCGCCTGCTGGTTTCTCTCCCAATGGCAATTCTCTAGACAAGAGGAAGTGAGCGCACAAAATCGCATCGTTGAGAAGAATTACGATGCATCTCCAGTCGCTTTGGAATCGCTGTTGCAAGTTGATCAGAGCTGGAACCCAGAGATGGAATACCGCCCCGTGAAGTTAAGTGGCCAATACACAGACCTGGTCTACCTGATTAGAAATCGTCCATACGATGGCAACCCGGGTTTCTTGCAACTTGCAGAGTTCAGAACCAAATCTGGTAATAGTTTCTGGATTGAACGAGGCTGGCTGCCCACCGGTAACTTGCAGGACTCCCCTGATGCGATTCCAAGTTTGGATTCAAATCCCAGGGAGATAATCGTCAGATTACGAAAAGCAGAAGCTCAAAGTGATCGCTCCGCACCTGAGGGGCAATTAGCAAACATTGATTTGCAGTTGGCTAGTGCAAAGCTGGATTCGGCAAATGTTTATACCCAGGCCTACGGACGTTTAGTTACCGAGAGCAATCCACTCCCCAGAGGAATTGATTTGGGTAAGCCCGAACTTTCGGAAGGAAATCATCTGAGTTATGCCCTGCAGTGGATTGTTTTTGGATTGATGGCGATTGGTGCGGTGATTTGGAATATCAACCAAGACCGCAGGCGAACCGCGGGTTTGCCACCGAAGAAGCTCAAATCGCTGAATAGAGATAGAGACGCTGAAGTTGAAGATGAACTACTAGATAGTTGATCTAGTTTTTCTTGAGCGCTTTCATAGCGACTAGCCCGTAGCCAACTTTATTAACCACGTCGGCTATGACGTAAATAATTGCTGCTACCAGAACTGCTGTCCTCGCATTTTCAACACTGGTCGCATTAAGTTCCAGTATTTCCTGCACGGCTGTACCAATTGGATAGATAGCCCAACCAAAAATGACGAAGCGCTTCATGTTATTTAGGGCAGCCCTAACCTCTGCGGTTCCTTTGGTTGGTTTTAGGTTCCAAATCTCATAGATGATGTAGCCCCAGGCAGCTGACGAGAGAATGAAATTAACGTAATTTCCAGCACTTCCTGCGACACCGATCTCACCTAGGTAGCCGGTAACTATCATGACGATGTCAGCAACAACCAAACGGTAGGTTATCCCCTTTGCTGCTCCTGCCAGAGCGGCGACTATTCCGAATTCAAGCAAAAGTAGAGGTGTGGTCAAAACCCAGTCCAAATACCGAACCGGCATGGTAGCCGCAATCAGTTGCTCTGAACCTGCCCCAGGAAAGTTCACGATATCTTTCATTTGCCAATACATCACTGCTGCTACAAATGTCACAGTCGCTGAATAGCTAATCAACTGCCGGTGCTCAGGCTTGTAATCGCCACGTTGCAGCACGAAGTAGAACGTTCCTGCAGCCATAGCAACGAAGCCGAGCATAAACATTGCCTGAGTGATGTTCAACAAATC
>JAURJV010000021.1 GCA_030832065.1 Rhodoluna sp.
ACCGACTAAGTTTGCGGTAAAGAACTTGTAGTAGTTCATTCGGGCAATACCAGCTATCGCTGGAACAAAGACTCTGGCCCAAGGCATGAACCTGGCGATAACTACGGCCCACCAGCCCCAGGCTGTGAAGAGCTTTTCGCTTTTCTCAATGCCGGTCTTAATCCAACTACCCTGACGTTTGTCTAGGTAGGGCCTACCGTAGTGTCGGCCTAGGGTGTAGCCGACTTGATCGCCCAGCCAGGCTGCAACACCAACACCGATGGCCATTACCCAAATATCTAGACCGCTGCTGGCTGAGACTAAGCCAGCTGCGAAGACTAAGGAGTCACCGGTGATGAAAGGTATAAATGCGCCGATAAACAAACCGGTACCGGCAAAGACCAAACCCCAGACGGCTAGGGCAAAGAAGACGGCCCCAAGGGATGGGAACCAACCGGCGATCTGGTCGCTGATGGCAGCGTGGAACTGCATAGGCTACGGCTTACCGTAGAGCATGATGTCATCTAGGTCAGCTCTGACTCTAGGTGCTATCTCTCTTTCGTATGCCGGTCCTTCAAGCTGTTCTGCTGGCGCGATCCGGCCAACGGCAATCAGCACTAGAACATCGGTGTTGTCATCGAGTTTTAGGATTCGGTGAATCTCATCTTTGACAATGCCACCGATGTGGTGGGTGTATAGGCCAAGCTCTTGGGCTTGAACTAGCATCAGGGATGCTGCCAATCCAGCGTCATACATAGCCTTAGGTAGTTCTCTACCGTCAGCTGTGCTCTTTTGAACTGCAACAGCAATAAGTGCTGAGGCATCGGGTGCCCAGGCCTGGTTGAAACCGGTTAGACCCTTCTCACAGATCTCGTTGTGAAGTTTGTCGTCCCTGTTGATGTAGGCGAAGCGCCACGGTTGCAGGTTGTTAGCCGAAGGAGCCCAGCGGCCTGCCTCGAGAATAGCTAGTGCTTCATCCTGGGTGAGTAGATACTCACGGTCGAATGATCTAGGTGACCAGCGGTCAGCCAAAACAGGGGCAATTGGGGCAGCCGTAACGGCTCTTTTATTTGAATGCATGTATTTAGTTTAACGCTTCGCGAAGAGTCGCTAACAAGCCTTCGACATCCTCAGGCTTGGTATCCCAAGCACACATCCAGCGAACCTGACCGGTACGGTAGTCCCAGACGTAGAATCGATACTTTTTCTGAATCTCTTCGATGATGTCCATCGGCAGGATTGGGAAAACTGCGTTGGCCTGGGTTGGGTTAGGGATGCTAACTCTGCCATTAGAGGTCTTTGCGATCTCACGAACACCGGCATCAAGGGCTTGGGCCATTGAGTTGGCATGTCTACCGTTTTTGATGGCTAAGTCATCTTCCAGCAGGGCAATCAGCTGAGCTGAAACAAAACGCATCTTGCTAGGTAGCTGCATTGATGATTTTCTGAGGAATGGGATGGAATGGGCAATAGCTTTATCGCTGAGTACCACAACTGCCTCGGCAGCTAGCGCTCCGATCTTGGTTGCACCGAAGCTAACCAGGTCTACCCCAACATCGGTGGTGAAAGCTCTAAATGGTAAATCTAGAGCTGCTGCAGCGTTAGAGAGTCTCGCTCCGTCGACGTGGAGGAATAAGTTGTTCTCGTGAGCAAAGTCAGCTAAGGCTTTAATTTCGGCTGCGCTGTAAAGGGTGCCAAGTTCAGTGGTCTGGGTAATGCTGATGGCTGCGATTTGAGCTCGGTGCACCGAACCAATGTCAAACAGGTGTGGCTTGATCAACTCCGGAGTTAGCTTGCCATCGGTGGTTGGGATAGTCCAAAGCTTGATACCGGCCATTTTCTCCGGAGCTCCACCCTCATCGGAGTTGATGTGTGCAGTCTCAGCACAGATAACCGCTTCCCATCTTTTTACCACTGAGGAAAGTGCGGTTACGTTTGAGCCGGTGCCATTAAACACGGGGAAAACTTCAGCTGCTTCCCCGAAAGTTTTCTTGAAGAGTTTGCTAAGTTCGCCGGTTACAAAGTCATCACCGTAGGCAACTTCGTGACCTTCGTTAACCTGCTGCATGACTTCAAAAAGTCTGGGGTGAACACCTGCATAGTTATCGCTGGCAAAGCCACGCCAAACTTTACGCTCATCTAAGCTCATCTGATCTCCAATTTTTCGCTCCACCTACTAATCTACCGAACTATAGACATGTTCAGAAAGGCGAATAAAATGGGGGTAACACCGAACCGTAGTGGCAGAGTGTAAGTAGTGCATTACCAATGGGAGTAACAGGACAATGTATACGCGTTCGGTTTTAGTTGTTGAAGACGAGCCCTTTATCCGGGGTTTGGTAGCTGACAAGCTCAAAAGCGATGGCTTCAAAGTTGAGATCGCATCCAGCGCTGCTGAGGCTAGGAAAATCGCTGCCAACAACGACATTGATGTCGTCGTCATGGACATTGACCTAGGCCCTGGTCCATCCGGACTAGATCTAGGGATTGCCCTGCATAAAATGCACCCTGAACTAGCTCTGGTCTTCCTAACCCACGTCCCGGAGCCAAGAATCTTCGGAATTGATGTTAAGTCGGTTCCTAAAAACGCCGCCTACCTGCTCAAAGAGCGACTAGCCGACCCAACTGTCCTGAATAACGCTATTGAGGCTGCGCTGCGTGACAAAGTGTCTTCCGAGTATCGTGATGACCTAAAGCCTTCTCACCCACTGATGAATGTTTCTAAAACACAGTTAGATGTTCTGAGGATGATAGCCAAAGGCATGTCGAACCAGCAGATTGCTGAGGCAAGAGGAACCAGCCTTCGAGCGGTTGAGAACCTAGTAAACCGAGCTATTTCAGCGGCCGGGATTGATGTTAAGTCGAAGACCAGTGCCAGAGTTATTGCAGTTCGTGAATTTATTCGGGTAGCTGGTCTACCAGAATAGAGAATCCGGATCGGCCGCTTCGCCTTTCATGGCTTCATAGTCCAGAATCAAACACTCAATGCCCCTGTCTTCAGCCAAGGTTCTAGCCTGCGGTTTGATTTCTTGAGCTGCGAAGATGCCTCTAACCGGGGCTATCGCTGCATCTCGGTTCAACAGTTCTAAATATCTAGTTAGCTGTTCAACCCCGTCTATTTCACCGCGACGCTTAATTTCAATTGCCACGGTTTGACCGTTAGCATCTTTAGCCAGGATGTCAACCGGGCCAATCGCGGTTGCATATTCTCGTCTGATTAGCTTGCTACCTGTCCCGATAAGTTCAATCTGCTCAGCCAGTAAAACTTGCAGGTCTGCTTCAACTCCATCTTTGATAAGTCCCGGGTCTTTACCAAGCTCGTGGTAAATCTCCTCATGGATTTGGTAAATCTGAATCCAAAGAATGTCAGCTGTCTTAGCCTGACTCACTCGCCAAATTTCAACTACCCCGTTAGCTACCTGCTCTTCATCGGGCTCATGCTTGGAAAAATTACACGGTGGGTTCATCCAGTTCAGTGGTTTATAGGAACCGGTTTCGCTGTGGATGAGGATACTGCCGTCACCTTTGAGCATAAGCAGCCTTCTAGCTAGCGGCAGATGAGCGGAGAGCCGGCCCGAGTAATCGACTGAGCAGTCGGCGATAACTAAACGCATTACTTCTTCGGTATTTTTTTCTCTAGATCTTCGATTCTAGAAATTAGATGTTCCAGCGACTTGTCCTGGTGGTCTAGGTGTTTTTGAATCTTTACTGCCTCATCCAAAACTGCAGCGGCATCCTCATAGGTAAGGATGGCTCTTTTTTCAGCAGCTTTAGCCTGCAGGTTCTGACCAACAATGATGATTGGTAGCAGTACCAACTGCAGGAAAGTTTGAGCAATCCAAGAAACAGTAAGGACCAGGTCACCTTTGGCTACGACAGCTGGCAGTGAAACCAGGGTAAGCCCGATGAAAATATAAGCTGCCCACATCGTGCCGACACCTTTGGTAATAACCAGTCCGAGCTTGTCATTAAGTCCCTTCGGTTCAACCTGGCCGGCAATGTCGTCTCTTCTGGTCTTACGGGCCTGAATGTGGGGGTGCTGGGTGTAGCCGAACTTAGACTTAGGCTTCTCGGTAGCCATTATGACTCGATTTCAAGCTTCATGGTGGCTGGCGCGGTGGTCACGTTTCTGATTTTGATCTTCTTGACCGGGTGACCCAACTGAGCTTCAACCTTTGACCTTAGCTGGTCAGGGTCAATTTCAACATAGTCGGTGACTAGGGAGAATTGCTGAGTGGACTGGTTTCTAAGTATCTTCGGGTGATCAACAATGTATACGGCTAGCACCAGGATTACAGCGTAGATGGTTTGAACTGGAAGGTCATAGGCTGGCAAACCTAGGTTTAGACCCATGGCCAGTGCTACCAGCAGGTAGACAATTTCATTCCAGCCTAAAGTTTCTGAACGTAGCCTGAAAATTGAAATAACGCTGAACAAGGCAAAACCAACGCCAATAGAGATGGTGAATGTGCCGAGCGCTCCACCAAGTACAAACAGGGTCACGTTTATCAGTGAGATGGCAACAAAGACATCGCGGCGTTTGTGTCTGCGGTAGAAGAAAACGTAGGCCAGTAAGTAGAGCAGCACCAAATCTATGCCGAGGCTTAGCAGGAGCTGTGGGTAGTCAATTTCAGTCACAAGGTTAGACTAGTAGAAATGACTGGATTTAGAAGGCTTAGCACCGTCGCAGGCTTAGGGTTAGCCCTGATCCTGGGACTGATTGGTCCTGCTCAGGGGGCAACGCCAATCAAACTAACCGACATTTACAACCCGCTAAAAATACTCAAAGCTGAGCTGACCCTCCCCCAGTCTTCGGTTGACTCTCTGGATAGCACCGATGTGAATCAGCTGAAGGTCTATGTTCCGGGCACCATCGTCTTCACCGTCGATGGTAAAACCAGTGGGACTCTGGACATTAAAGTCAGGCTCAAGGGCAGCACCTCAATGTATCGCCTCTCGGAGACCCCGTCATTCAAAATCAAGTTCCAGAAAGATGCCGTTGGTAACGGTTATCTAGGTCTGAACCGCATGACTTTCAACGGTATGGTTCAGGACAACAGCAAGGTTCACGAATTCGGGGCATACACTCTCTTCAATGCGGTTGGCGTTGCTGCACCCAAGACAGGTTATGTCCGCCTCTACATCAACGGTGTCGACCGCGGTCTCTTTGCCAACGTCGAACAACCGGATCAAATATTTATGCAGAAGCGCTTCAAAGACATCACCCAGCACATCTATGAAGGAGTAGCCTTCAGAGATCTCAAACTCGGTAATGCCACCGGCGATAACCTCACCGGTCCATTCCTAGTTGACTACGGTTGGAAGGTTACGCCAAATAAGCGAGACCTGGAAAAACTCATAAACTATGCCAATGACTGGGAGCCTAAAACTTGGTACGCCGACCTCCCGCAGGTAATCGACCGAACCTCACTGATCAAAGCTTTTGCTGTTGAAAGCTTCCTCAGCCACTGGGATGGCTACTCTGGGCCGGATATCAACAACTACTTCTTGAGAAGTAACACCAAGGGCAAATTCACCTACATCCCTTGGGGTGCTGACCAGACTTTCGGTGAAAACCGTAAGTCTGAAAAACTTGGCGATGACTTCTTCGTTCCACTGGTTTCAGAAACCGCTACCCAGCCTTGGTCGAGTAACCCGAATATGTATCGCGGAAAGCTCTACGTTCAGTGCATCCAATACAAGCTCTGTCGAACTGAGTATCTGAACCAGCTAAAGCTGGTCTCAGCAACGGCAACCAAGATCAAGTTGGGTGACCAGATGAAAGCTGTGGCCAAGGTAATCAACCCGGTTTTGACTGTTCAGTTCGGTAAAGATGCAGCAGCTTTGAAACTGATCAAAGATGAGCAGGCCAGAACAGTTGCCTATATTGCTAAGCGTCAGGCGACTGTTGCTGCAACCCTAAAGAAGTACGGAATTAAATAACTCCGGCTAGCTTCACAGTAATGACCAGCATCACAATGCCACCTACCCGATAAACCCAACGCAGCTTAGGGTGTTTGATTGGGCGGTCCTCGCCTTCTCTTCCCTCTCTACCGAACAGTCCAATCAGGCCAAGAATGAACATTGGAATAGGCATCAGCATGAAGGAATACTGCGAGTAGTCTGGGTGATCGCCCAGCCAGTCACTAATGAAGACTGAGCTGTAGCCGGCAACCACAAGGCTTAGGGCCAGCCCCGGCAGGCCGGTTGGGATGATTCGCCAGATTACCGGTGAATTAGGTAGTCGGTCTTCAATCCAGCTCAATACATTGGGCAGGATGAAAATAATTGAACCGACCCAAACCTGCCAGGTGTTACCCATGAAGGCAGCTGTAACAAAGACGAAGACACCCAATCGCAAAGCGGTGGAGAACATCTTCTGCAGCAGCGAGGTGTCAGGAATCTCGGTTGGGTTGATCTTATCCAAACGAGTTGGGTAGAAGCGTGCCGCCCACTCTTCCAACACGATTCTGAAGACGATAGCTATTGAAAGATAAAAACCAAAGTCAGCAACGTGGTTGGCAGCTGAAAGTGTTCTACCGGCAAGAGCGGGAAGAGTAGCAACCATCGACGAAACAGTCCAGCCGGTGAAGAAGGTTAGCACTGCGATGTCGACTAGTCGCTCCCAGATGTAACCGAAATCGGTTTCAAAGTGTTTACGTATCTGGCGGAAAGCAACAGCAATCAGTGCTGGTCCGAAACCTACAACTAAGACACCGAGCATCATTCTGATATCAGAAACACTTTCAAT
>JAURJV010000022.1 GCA_030832065.1 Rhodoluna sp.
GATGGCAATTGATTCCGGTTACACCGGTATCCACGAGTTAGCGATGAGTGCTGACCAGATGGCTGATTTCTACGATGCTGAAGTTTATGAACACCCAGAGGTAAAGAACCTGCCGGTCAACTGCGGTTTGATTATTTCCTCTGAGCGCGGTTCAGCACTCGGCAGAGTAACTGGTGATCACAAGATCAAATTGGTCAGGGGAGACCGTGAAGTATTCGGTGTTCACGGTAGATCCGCTGAACAGCGTTTAGCTGTTGATGTTCTGCTAGATCCTGAAGTTGGCATAGTTTCTCTAGGTGGTAGAGCTGGTACGGGTAAGTCTGCGTTAGCGCTTTGTGCCGGTTTAGAGGCTGTCTTGGAACGCCGACTACACAAAAAGATTATGGTGTTCAGACCGCTCTATGCTGTTGGTGGACAGGAACTAGGTTACCTACCAGGCACCGAAGCTGAGAAGATGAACCCTTGGGCTCAGGCAGTCTTTGACACTTTAGGTCCACTGGTTAGCAAAGAAGTGTTAGAGCATGTAACGGACCGAGGAATACTAGAAGTTCTTCCGCTCACCCATATTCGTGGGCGTTCGCTACATGACACATTCGTAATTGTCGATGAAGCACAGTCACTGGAAAGAAACGTGTTGTTGACCGTGTTATCTCGTATCGGGCAGAACTCCAGGGTCATCCTGACCCACGATGTTGCTCAACGCGATAACCTGCGGGTTGGCCGCCACGACGGTGTTGCCTCTGTGATTGAGGCACTCAAAGGCCAGCAGCTCTTTGCTCACCTAACCTTGACTAGGAGTGAGCGTTCCCCAATCGCAGACATGGTCACCAGCCTGCTGGATAACTAGCTGGGGATAACTTAAACCCCTCTGGGGCATCTTCTCTATTGTTTTGGTGTGCCCAGTCTGCCTCAACTAGTAGCTTTAGTACCTGCCCTGTATCTGCTACTAGTAGCAATACCACTGACAGTTATTGATCTGCGAGAGCATCGCCTGCCCAACAGGTTGGTTCTGCCTGTATTCCCGATCGCTCTTACAGCTCAAGGTATTGCAATCGCCCTTGGGGCGGACTGGGCATCCTTGGGCCTTGCCCTAGCCGTTTCGGTAGCCATCTTTATCGCCGGCTTGCTAGCAAACTATTTCGATTGGCTAGGGATGGGTGATGTGAAGTTGGCTTCAGCGATAACTCTTGTTTTGGCATTCTTCTCACCGTGGCTTGCAGTTTTAGCAATTGGTTTTGCTTTTGTTTTAGCTTTTACCGTAGTCGTATTTAAACTGGCTAGAGGTAAAGCCAACCTGGGACAGAGTATTCCGCTCGGCCCCTATATGCTGCTTAGTTTCCTGATTGCTTTATCGCAGAGCGTCGTAACTAGTTTGGCTTAGTCATCGACAAGACATCCAAGGCCTTGTCTAGCTGCTCCATGGTTAGCTTCTCATCATCAACGTAACCAAGTTCAATGGTTGCTTCACGAATAGTGATGGACTTTGCAACTGCGTGCTTAGCAATCTTGGCTGCCGCTTCATAACCGATGTATTTGTTAAGTGGGGTAACAATTGACGGTGACGACTCAGCTAGCGCTCTTGAACGTCCCTCGTTAGCTTCAAGACCGGTGACGGTCTTGTCGGCTAGTAGACGAAGCGAATTAGAAAGCAATCTGATTGATTCCAGCAGGGAGTTACCCATTACCGGGATAGCCACGTTTAGTTCGAAGTTACCGGTAGCTCCAGCCCAGGCAACAGCTGCATCGTTACCGATAACTCTGGCAACCACCATCATCACTGCCTCTGGGATCACTGGATTGACCTTACCCGGCATGATTGATGAACCTGGCTGAAGATCTGGGATTGCGATTTCGCCTAGACCAGCGTTAGGTCCTGAACCCATCCAGCGTAGGTCATTACAAATCTTGGTGAGGCTGACTGCAAGAACACGAAGTGCTCCAGAGGCTTCAACCAAACCGTCTCTAGCACCTTGAGCTTCGAAATGGTTTCTGGCTTCAGTGATCGGCAGTTTGGTTTCAGCAGCAAGCAGTTTGATAACTTCCTGTGGGAAACCTTTAGGTGTGTTGATTCCAGTTCCAACTGCGGTTCCACCGAGGGGAACTTCAGCGGTTCTAGGAATTACCGCCTCAATTCTTTCAATTGCATATCTAATCTGAGCTGCGTAGCCTCCGAACTCCTGCCCAAGTGTTACTGGAGTTGCATCCATCAAGTGGGTTCTGCCGGCTTTGACTACCTTGTCCCAGACTTGAGCCTTAACTTCTAACGCCTTAGCTAGATGGTCAAGGGCTGGCAACAAATCGTGAATCAGAGCACTGGTAACTGCTAGGTGAACTGAGGTTGGGAAAACATCGTTGGAGGATTGTGAAGCATTGACATGATCGTTCGGGTGGACCTTGCTGCCTAGGTGAGCTGAAGCTAGAGTTCCGAGCACTTCATTCATGTTCATGTTTGATGAGGTTCCGGAACCGGTCTGGAAGATATCTACCGGGAATTCACCATCGTGCTTGCCGCTGATAACCTCATCGGCGGCCTTAGCTATTGCGTCAGCAATCTCTTGGCTAAGAACCCCTAGTTTGGCGTTAGCCAGGGCAGCGGACTTCTTGATTTGAGCAAGGGCAGCGATGTGTTGGCGTTCTAGTGTGGTTCCACTGATCGGGAAGTTCTCGACGGCTCGTGCAGTCTGAGCTGCGTATAGAGCATCAACTGGAACTTTAACTTCACCCATGGTGTCATGTTCAATCCGGTATTCCATTTATTTACTTTCTCTGCTTACTCAACGATTCCAACAACTTGAAGGGGGTGAACCTCACCTAAACTCAGGGCGTAATTCGCACCAACAACTGCCAATTTACCCGATTGGATTCGGCTTTGGATGAGGCTGGAGCGGGCAATCATCTCCTGAATAGTGTCTTTGATGTGTAGGGCAGTGATTTCATCGATTTCATGGAATCCAGCAGCCTTAGCCTCTAAAACGGTCGGGGTGATGCGTTCTACCAGGTTATGGATGTAGGTTCCCTCGGCGTTCATTTTGCCTTCTTGGGCATCCATGGTGGCTCTAATTGCCCCACACTCATCGTGGCCCAGCACCAAAATCAAGGGAACCTTCAGCACTTCAACGGCATACTCTAGAGAGCCGAGGATAGTTTCAGCGATTACCTGACCTGCGTTACGAACCACAAAGAGATCACCTAAACCAACATCAAAAATGATTTCAGCTGACAGTCTCGAATCAGCGCAGCCAAACAGAGCAGCAAACGGAGTTTGCCGCTCGGCAATGTCTTCACGGTGATCGATATCTTGACGTGGGTGAGCTGGCTCACCATTTACGAATCTGCGGTTACCTTCGACAATTGCTTGCCAGGCTTGTACCGGGTTAGTTGGTCTGATCAATTGAGCTAGCCTTCTTTAGTCGGTCGGAAATTTCTTTAGCGAATGCTTCATATTCAGTTTTATCAGCAACACCGTATAGCAACACGTAGTCGTCATTCTTGTAATTCAGCACCATTATGTAATCCATGGTTTTGGCTGGATCGTTCTTAACTACTGACTGGTATATGTCCCACTTGTAATAGGAGTATTCAAAAGTTCCTGTCAGAGTTTTCTCTTTAAGTTGGAAGGCCAACCAGGTTGGGTTACCACCAAAGGCTTGGGTGTATCCGAGATACTTTGTGTTGGAACCGACAAATCCAGCTTTGAAGTTTGGAACTGCATCAGCGCTGGTCAGACTAAGCTGAGCCAAATTACACCACCAGTTTTCCAATGGCTTTACTTTGATTAGGTCTAGACCACTCGATGAAGCAGCCTGAGCAACTATCGAATCATAAGCAACCGGCTTGATTCGATTAGATTCGTCACGGGGGAGAGTGATTACTATTACAACAACTAGGGCTACTGATGCGGCGAGAGCAAGGACTAAGTTGACTATTGTCTGACGTGCTCTGTGTCTAGCTGCCGAATCGCTCAATTAGTCGTCTTTCTTATCTTTCAAAACTTCATCCAGTTTGGCTCTAGCTCCAGCCAACCACTGCTCACACTTTTGAGCCAGAAGCTCACCGCGCTGCCAAAGATCCATGGACTGATCAAGGGTCACGCTGCCCTGCTCGAGCTGGCTCAGCACCTTGGTTAGCTCATCGCGAGCCTGCTCGTAGGTCATGGCTTCGATGTCTTTGTTTTTGTCAGTCATTCTTACTCCAGTTTAATCGTTAGTTGGTGGTCGCTTTAATCTCACCCTTAGCCAGGGTGAGGGTAAGTTCTAGGCCTTTAGGGGCATCTTTGGGGTCAGTTATGACATCCCCGTCGGCATTGCGGACTACCGAGTAGCCTCGGTCCAGCGTGCTCTGCGGGGAAAGTGAACGCAGCAGGTTGGTTTTACCTACCAGTTCATTGGTCTGCTTCTCTAGGCGGTAATCCATCCGGTCGCGAAGGTCAGCAATAGCTCTGGTCAGGTCGTCATCCCGCTGGTTTAGATAACCGTGTGGGTCCTTCAAGAGAGGGTTCATTCGGATCTGCTGAATCAGAGCAACTTGGCTGGAGATATACATGCCAATTCGGTTCTTCATTCGCTGAAGTGACTCATGAATTTTGCGACGCTCTTCAACAACATCAGGAACCACGCGTTTAGCCGCATCGGTTGGAGTTGATGCCCTCAGGTCTGCTACCTCATCAATAACCGGGCGGTCATTTTCATGACCGATAGCAGAGATTACTGGTTTCTTGCTAGCCGCAACTGCTCGCACCAAGGATTCATCGCTGAAGCCAACCAAATCTAGGAAACCACCACCACCTCTGGCGATGATGATTACATCTACCTCGGGGTCTTCATTCATTTTCTGCAAAGCAGCAATTACCGTTGGTGGACACTCAGGGCCTTGAACACTTACCGAAATGGTTTTGATGACTGCTTCAGGCCAACGCAGGGCAACATTCTGCTTGACATCTTTCTCGGCATCGCTGTTAGCGGCAGTAATCAGACCAATTGCATTTGGTAGAAAAGGTAGCTTCTTCTTTTTAGCCGGATCGGCTAAACCTTCAGCGAAGATTTTGGCACGCAGTGCTTCAATCTCGGCCATCAGAACACCAAGACCGACCTTCTTGATGGCTAGAACCTTGAAGCTGAGTTTTCCGCCAGGGACATAAAAGTCCATGACACCGTTGACTAAAACTTTGTCGCCATCCTTGAATTCTTCACCAGCGGAAACTAGAACATTGTTGAAGATAACCAGCGGTAGTTGAGCTCCGGTGTTTAGGTCTCTGATGTTGGGGTAGGCATGACCACCTGATTTATGGACGAACTTGATAAGTTCACCCTCAACCCAGACATTTCCCCACTTGCTAACCGCTTCGGAGACACGTTGGCTGAGCTGGGCAACGGTAAAGGGATGCTCTGCATCCTTGCCGGTTTCAGCCGGTGTGTTCATCCGAGCTCCTTGGTTAGACTTATCAGGTGACCAACATCCAGAATACTTCTCAGCACCGACAGAAAAGGGTGCTTTTAGCTGCTCCACGCGGATACTGCGCTGGGGTGGATCGCGCCGTTATTGCGGTGGAGAAGGCCCTGGAGATGCACGGTGCCCCGATTTACGTGCGTAAAGAGATTGTCCATAACAAGCACGTGGTCTCCTCATTGCAGCAGAGGGGAGCAATATTCGTCAACGAGGTTGATGAGGTACCGGAGGGGGCAAGGCTGGTTTTCTCCGCTCACGGGGTTAGTCCGGCCGTAGTCCAAGCCTCAATTGACCGCGGCTTGCAAACCATCGATGCTACCTGCCCACTGGTGACCAAAGTGCACCGTGAGGTTCAACGTTTTGCGGCTGAGGACTACGACATCCTGCTAATCGGTCACGAAGGTCACGAAGAGGTCGAAGGAACCGCTGGTGAAGCACCAGATAACGTTCAGCTGGTTGATGGTCAAAAAGGGATTGATTCGGTGACCATCAGAGACCCAAACAAGGTGGTCTGGTTATCGCAGACAACACTTTCAGTTGATGAGACTTACGAAACCGTTGAGAAGTTAAAGCTAAAGATTCCAACTCTGATCAATCCACCGAGTGACGACATCTGCTACGCAACTCAGAACCGCCAGGTCGCTATAAAGAAGGTTGCAGTTGAAGCTGAACTGGTAATCGTCGTAGGTTCGGCTAATTCCTCCAACACGGTTCGCCTGGTTGAGGTTGCTCTGGAAAACGGCGCTAAAGCTGCCTATCGAGTTGACTATGCAACTGAAATAAAAGACGAATGGTTTGCTGATGTTTACTCAGTGGGTGTGACATCCGGTGCAAGCGTTCCTGAAGTTCTTGTCGATGAAGTGTTAGAAGATCTAGCTAAGCGTGGCTACGGCGATGTTCAAATTGTTCAGACCGCTGAAGAAGATGTTCAGTTCTCACTGCCTAAAGAGTTGCGTAAAGATCTGAAGGCCGCTGGTCAAGACACCAGCAATAAAATCAAACGCTAACCAAAGTTGGTTTCTTTGACCAGTTTGCCATCACGGTCAAAGGTCCTCCAGATACCAACCTGTTTGCCATTATCGAAAGTTCCCGAACGCATCAGCGATCCATCTTTTCTAAAGAATTCCCAGAACCCGTGCATCTCATTATTCCGGTATGAGCCTTTAAATCGAGGCTTACCGGTATCGTAGAAAGGTTCAGCTGAGCCCAATTAGATGCTCATTGATTTGCCGAAAGAACCTAACTCCTGAGTGGCTAGCACAACACGTTTAGCCATCGCTGCTTCAGCAGTCTTACCCCAACCTCTAGGGTCATACATCTTCTTATTACCGACTTCGCCGTCAATCTTTAGCACACCGTCATAGTTGGCGAACATGTGACCGGCGATAGATCTAGTGAAGGCGTACTGAGTGTCAGTGTCGATATTCATTTTCACAACACCGTATCTAACCGCGTCGGCAATCTCTAGAGCACTGGAACCAGAACCACCGTGGAAGACCAGGTCGAATGGCTTGTCCTTGCCATACTTGTCACCAACTGCACGCTGAATGTCATTTAGCAGTTCAGGTCGAAGCACAACGTTTCCGGCTTTATAAACTCCATGCACGTTACCGAAGGTAAGGGCGGTGAGGTATCTTCCGTTCTCACCTAGACCAAGAGCTTCAGCCGTAAGAAGTCCGTCCTCGATGGTTGAGTAAAGGTGTTCGCCTTCGCCACCTTCAACACCGTCTTCTTCGCCACCAACAACACCGATCTCAACTTCCAGGATGATGCCTAGGTTCTTGGTTTCAACCAAAAGCTTCTTAGCAATCTCTAGGTTTTCAGTCAGGCTTACTGCAGAGCCATCCCACATCTGCGAATTGAATAGCGGTTCACGACCAGCTCTGACTTCTTCCTTGCTTCTTTCTAGAACTGGAAGCAGGAAAGTGTCTAGGTGATCTTTAGAGCAGTGGTCAGTGTGAATACCAACAGTAATCGGGTAGTTTTTAGCAACCTCACGAACAAACTGAGCCATCGCAACAGCACCGGTTGCCATGTTCTTAACGCTGGAACCGGACCAGTAGTCGCCACCACCGGTGGTGACCTGGATGATGCCATCCGAACCGGCTTCAGTTAGACCCTGAAGCACTGCGTTGACTGTCTGAGATGATGAAACGTTGATTGCAGGGTAGGCAAAGCCACCCTTTTTTGCACGGTCAATCATTTCGGCATATTGCTCATTCGATGCAACAGGCATTTCGCTCCTTAGGGCTTAGCTATTTCTTCTAGTGGTAGAGAAAAATCAGGGTTTAGATCAAGTGAGGATTCCGGAAGGTTGTCTAGGTTGGCCAGCCCTGAAGTTGGTTGAGTAACCGCAATTGCTCCAAACTTCACCGCATTTTGGATACCGAGAGGCACGTTGAAGCCGACACCGAATTCACCTTCGGCAACCGGGTTCTCCACCACAGCAGCCAGGAAACCGGCAAGAGTTGCATCTCCAGCGCCAACCGTGTTGGTTACCTTAACCGGCGGAGTCTTGGCTCCCCAAACATTGTCTTTAGTGACAGCGAGGATTCCATCTGCACCCATTGAGGCAAGGACCACTTCAATTCCATGTTCACAGAGCTCTCTGGCAGCTGCAACAACATCACCTAGAGTTCTAAGTTCTCTACCAACAGCCGATGCTAGTTCCTCGGCGTTTGGCTTGATTACATTTGGTTCACCTTTTCTAACCCAGTAGGAAAGTGGTTCGCCTGAAGTATCGAGAGCAACTTTAACTCCCATAGCTTTCATCGAATCAAAGATTGGTTGCAAGTCAACAAAAACACCGGTGTCGGTATAGGTCGGTAAAGCACCAGCGATTACTAACCATTTAGCTCCAGTGTTTCTAACTGTCTGTTCGGTTAGTTCAACAACTTTGTTCCAGTCGTCGTGCGATAAAGATCTAGGTGATTCATTTACCTTGGTTGTAGTTCCGTGGGCATCAACGATTGTTGTTGAAACTCTGAGGTGACCTTCAACCCAAAGCGGGACTAGGAAAGACGAACCGGTTCTATCTAGAACACTGAGATCGGCATTACCGATTGGAACCACACCTGGTGCGTGCACGCCAGCTAGGTTAAGTCCTCGAGCTACGTTGATACCTTTACCGGCTAGTTCTTCACGAACATCATCGGCACGGTTAACACCACCTGGGTGCAGGTGATTAACGTAGTAGGTGCGGTCAAGGGTAGGGGCAGGTGTAAGAGTTACTACGGAAGCTCCGAAGTGACCTTGCGACATGTCTTTCTCCTACGTCTTGGACTGTATTGATAGAAGCAAACGACCCTGTCGGCTTTCCTTAAGAATTATACCGAAAGGCCTAAATCGGGTCTCTTCTCAGGTTTTTTAGGGTGTGATTGGTCTTTTTAGCCAGATCATCAAGGGTTTCCACCTCTTGGCGATCAGCCATATGGATCACAATCCGAGCACAGGCGTCGCTGTCAGCTAGGGCATCGTGGTGGTCAAACTCCTCATGACCGATGGCGTAAGCCACCTGGTTGAGTCGATAGCTGTCCAGGTTGTAGGTTTTCCTAGCCATGATCAGTGAACAGCCATATCTCAGATCAGGAACCTCAGCATCAATGGTCTTGATGCTGGCTAACAGGACTCCCATGTCAAAGCCAGCATTATGAGCAATCAGGTCATCCCCATCGATAAATGCAACCATCTCGGTAAGAGCCTGCTCCCAGCTGGGAGCAGTTGCAACATCCTGAGGTTTGATTCCATGAACCTTGATGTTGAACTTATCAAACCAGTCATGAGGGTATGGGGGTTGAATAAGGGTTTGATATGAGTCAACAATCTTGCCGGAGGCTACTTTGACCAACCCCACCGCACATGGACTAGAGGGGTTGCCATTGGCAGTCTCGAAGTCAATAGCGGTGAAGTTCAAACTCATTACTAAAGAGTAGCCCCAAAAGCGTTACTAAATAAAGCCAAGCAAAAGACTACTTGCTATCATTTTTCTCATTAGAAACTGTTTTAGGGGGTTCTCATGAAAAAGCTAATAGCCAAGATTCAAATGGCATTTCACAACTTTATTCACCCACCAACCTGGGCATCAATTACCGATGAAGAACGCCGTGACTTGCTTTCACTGAGTGTGAAACAGCGAAGGGGACTGGCTAAAGCAGTAGCTGCAAGCCAGGTCTTAGATATGAGTATCAGATCTTCAGGTGGCCCTGACGGTGGGGGCGTTGATGGTCCAGGATCTGGTGCTGACCCTGGCGATGTCGGTATTGTTCTGGGGAATGTCTTAGCGGACATTAGAAGAGAATTGATTCGGGAAGCTGTGCGTAAGGATGAACCTAAGGGCAGGTAAACTTACCGAGTGGCTCTAACTATAGGTATCGTCGGACTTCCTAACGTCGGCAAGTCAACCCTTTTCAACGCTCTTACTAAGAACAATGTTCTAGCGGCTAACTACCCGTTCGCAACCATTGAACCAAACATCGGGGTAGTAAACCTACCTGACGAGCGCCTAAACAAGCTTGCTGAGATCTTTGCCTCTGAACGTATCCTCCCGGCACCGGTTTCTTTCGTAGACATTGCCGGAATTGTTAAAGGTGCGTCCCTGGGTGAAGGTTTGGGTAACAAATTCCTAGCTAACATCCGCGAAGCGGATGCAATTGCCCAGGTGGTTCGAGGCTTTGCTGATCCTGACGTGGTTCACGTTGACGGTAAGGTCGATGCAGCCAGTGATATTGAGACCATCAACACCGAGTTGATTTTGGCTGACCTAGAAACTCTAGATAAAGCACGTAACCGCATTGAGAAGGAAGTAAAAGGTAAGAAGCTAGAACCTGCTGTTTTAGAGACAGTCGATGAAGCAATTTCTTTCCTAAATGCTGGTAAACCACTTTCAGTTTCAACCATCGACATCACCCCAATCAAAGAACTTGGCCTACTTACCGCTAAACCAATCCTCTATGTTTTCAACGTTGATGAAAGTGTTCTAGGGGATAAGGGCAAGCTAAAGCAATTAGCTGACCTAGTCGCACCAGCAGAAGCAGTTTTCCTTGATGCTAAGGTTGAGAGTGAGCTGATTGATCTTTCCGCAGAAGAAGCTAACGAACTGCTAGCCTCCCTTGGTCAAGACGAATCAGGTCTAGATCAGTTAGCCAGAATTGGTTTCAAGACGCTAGGTTTGCAAACCTACCTAACCGCAGGACCTAAAGAAGCAAGAGCTTGGACAATCAGACAGGGCTGGACTGCTCCGCAGGCAGCCGGTGTCATTCACACTGACTTCCAAAAAGGCTTCATCAAAGCAGAAATCGTTTCCTATGAAGATTTAGCTTCAGCGGGCTCAATGGCAGAAGCCAAAGCTCAGGGGAAGGTTCGTATGGAAGGTAAAGACTACGTGATGAGAGATGGCGACGTAGTTGAGTTCAGGTTTAACGTTTAGTTCTTAATTGGCTTTAGGTTTCGCATACGCTTGAGGATTTGATTTCTCAGAAATGCTGGCCTAGCGCTGAGATAAGCTTCGACGCTTGGATCTTTCAAAACTCTATCTACTGCCGAATCCATGTTCTCGTTGAAATACTCGGCTACCTCATTCTTCTTCTCCAGGCTGAGATTAGTTAGGTAAACGATGTTCATCCACTTGAGACCGGCTCTAAGAATCAGGCCTACTAAAAGGAGTATTAGGTAGAAGCCTGTGAAATCGGGAAAAGTCCGATCCACTACAACAAGTCCAATCAAGGACACAATTAGTTCAATTAGCAGGGTGAACTGAAAAGGAATTGAGATTGTAGCTAGAGTCTTGAGCCAAGTGTGAGTAACTTCATTTGCGGGCAAAGTTTCCAACTTGGCATACATGGCTCTGTTGCGACTCTTGTTCAGGAGCTTGGTTACGTATCGAGCAGTCAAGCCGATCGCGACGGCGATTAGGAAACTAAATGGTCGGTCCGAAGAACCACTCATGAATGGCACCTTGAATCCCCCTTCTTTCAAAATAAACTTTGAGCTTAGACTAGCCCAATTGTGTTCCAAGCGATTAGAGTCGGGTTACTGTAAAGTTCTTGAAGGTGGCTTGCAAACACTGCTTGCCTTTGAGCTAGGAGAGCAAGTTGTCTGAAAGACCTTTTCTCTATTCGGTTGAGAGAACCTACCCGGTAAGTATTGATAGATTATGGTCGGCCTGGCTGGACGAACAGGCTCTTAGTATCTGGTATTGCGGAACCGATTTTTCAGTTGAACCAGGAACTACAAAGAGTGAGCCTTTTGTTGGTGGGCTTTGGACTGTTGGGGTCAGTGTTCCGCAATACAACTTTGTTGCTTACTTTTTCGGTGAGTATGTGACCCTAGTTGAGAATGAGCTCATCGAACACACCATGAATTACACCCAGGATCTAGTTGAATTCGAAGCCAGAGTTCCTCACCCAGAACAGCACCTAGTTCGCCTTGAATTCAAAGAAGTTGATGGTGGGTCTAACGTTAAGTTCAGTCAGTTCGGTGAACTACCTGGTGGCAACATCGAGGCGACTAAGGCTGGCATGGAAAGCTATTTCGACAACTTAGGTTTGTTCCTCCAGAGATAACTAGTTCTAATTGCCTAAATTTTAGGAATGTTGAATTTATTAGCTAACTTGAACTGGCTAGCAGTTATTGCAGCCTCACTACTATCTTTCGTTATCGGTGCCACCTGGTTTGGCCCTAAGACTTTCTACCCAGTCTGGATGAGAGCTTTGGACAGGGAAGTACCAACTGAGCGGATAAAGATGACCGCTGGTGAGACTCTAACCATGTTTGGTGGAACCTACGTTGCTGCCTTGATTCAGGTGATTACCCTTGGTTTGATCATCTTGATGGGTAGAGCCCTCTATGGCAACTTTGGCCCACTGGATGGTTTGCTGTTTGGTTTTGTTTTCTCAGTAGGTTTGGGAGCATTTGCTTCTGTATCTCACCGGATGTTCTCTCACCCGCAGTTCAAGGTCTATAAGTCCTTGAAGGTTTGGTTGATTGAAGTAGGACAGGATGTAGTTTGTTTGACCCTCGCCGGTTTGATTTTAGCCAGCTGGGTCTAACTAGTCGCTTGGGCTTAGCTTCGGGTAAAAGCTTTTAGAGTAGAACATTTTGAGGTTCAACTTCAATAACCAGCCTGGCCACTTATTTTGAGCCGCTATGACTTCTGGATCTTTCAACCCTTCGTCCAAGAGTTCCAATTTGTTGGCTTTGAAGTATTCCTTAACCTCGGTAAAGGTATTTGACTCCAATTGCATCAGGTTCAAAGTTTTTGGCTTGTAGAGCAGTAGAAACAGTGGAATCACCAGTGAAAGCACTGCGATAACTAAAGCGACCAAGTAGAGCTCGAAGTATCCAAATACCAAGGCGACTGCTAACAATGCAGTCATTACGCCAAGCATTACTAGACCCTGATGCTGACCGGTCATTAGAACCGATTTAGTCCACGCTTTGGCAATCTCAGGAACGCTCATGTCATCTAGGTCGACTCCAAGATTCTTGTTCGTGGCCTTTGCTCGTTTGCGCATTAGGTATTGAGCAAGCCCCAGCATGACTCCACCGATGGCAAGGATTAACCAGGATTCTGGTTTTGATAGATCTAGGTCAGATGACATATTTTCCCTCCAGTGCTCTAAAGTCTATTCCTTCACTGCCATAAACTTGGCTCATGGCCGACGCAAAAGTCCTGAAGCGACTCACAACAAATACCTTGGATGATTTCCTGGATTACTTTGATCACAGGGCTTTCGTCGACAACGCTGAGTGGTCCGGTTGTTACTGTCAGTTCTACCTCGGAACACCAGATGAGGATATTCCGTTAGTTCAGAAAAAAGAACAAAACCGAGCGCTTGCTTGCTCGCGGGTTGAAACTGGCGAAATGGACGGCTACCTGCTCTATTCAGAGGACAAGGTCATTGCCTGGTGCGCGGCTGGTAACTCGATGCTGTATCCAGACTTTCCAGACGCTACAGAAAAGCTGGCAAGAATTCTATGTTTCAACGTTGAGCCGACTCTCCGGGGTCAAGGAATTGCCACCGAGTTGCTGGATCTGGTCATCGCCGATTTGGCTGAGCGTGGCTTTGAAGCTCTAGAAGCAGCTCCGGTGACAGAGGTAATTGAAGGCAGAATCCCTTATCGCGGAACCTTGAAACTGTTTCTGACCAAGGGTTTCGAAGTCGTTGTTGCCTTTCCTAACAACCACACGCTGGTACGCAAGTATTTGACTTAATACCCCTAGGGGGTATTATGGTCTTATGCGAGCAGATATCAAAAAGAGGGCATTACATCGAGCCAAGATCCTTGAAGGTCAGCTTCGCGGCCTAGAGAAGATGATTGAGCAAGAGGGCTACTGCATGGACATCATCACCCAGTCATTAGCTATTCAGAAGTCCCTCGGTTCGCTGAATAAACTGCTGGTGGAAAACCACCTAACCACTCACATTAGCCATATGATGCATTCCAAGGACAAAAAGGAAAACACCAAGGCTATTGAAGAGATGTTAAAGATTTTTGAAATAACTCAAAACCGACAAAGCAAGTAGGAGGTGTCAAATGTCAGAAGAGAAAGAATGCCAGTGTGGTCCAGACTGCAACTGTTCAGCCGCTAAGGGTGAAGGCAGCTGCAACTGCTAAGTAAGAACCAATCGGTGGGGGCTATTGCCCCCACCTTTACTAATAAGGAAGACATGTTTCGCAAATTAGCTCTCATAACCCTGCTGTCGTTCACGCTTTCAGGTTGTGGAATGATCGGATTCACCGATGCCAACCACAGTAACCACGGAATGATGGATGTCAAAGACTCAGACTTTTCTGGCAAGGACATAATGTTTGCTCAGATGATGATCCCTCATCACCAGCAGGCTGTTGACATGGGAACTCTCGCGGAGACCCGAGCCCTAGATAGTGAAGTTTTGGCAATCGCCCTGGCCATAAAGGCAGAGCAAGCTCCGGAAATTGCCCTGATGAAGAGTTGGTTAGTAAAAGCAGGTCAACCTGAAGATTCAATGCATCAAATGGACATGGGAATGCTCAACCAGTCCGAATACAAAGCCCTCGAGGATTCCTCTGGTAAAGAATTTGACATCCTTTACCTGCAGGGGATGATCAAGCACCACGAAGGTGCAATAGACATGGCTGAGACTGTAGAAAATTCAAGCAACACAGAAGTTAGAAATCTAGCTAAGTCAATTATTGCTAGCCAAACCGATCAGATAGAAACACTAAAGCAGCTGCTGACTAAGTTCGGTTAGTCGTCATCCTCTTCGTCTTCATATTCATCGTGGTGACGCCCTTGCTCATGTTCTGAGTCTTCGTCATAATCCCTGTACTCATACTCTGAGTCATCGTCATCATCCTCATAGTCATCATCATCGTCTCCATTGAAGTAAGGAGCTGGGGGATCGATCGGTGGGTTAAGCGGATCCGGTGTTCCGGTTGGGTTAGGCAAAATTGATGGTGGAATTATCTGATTGGAACCATCTGGCAGTAATTCCAGGCTTGGGTCTTGAATTTTCAAAGTATTAGTTTGCTCACTACCTGAGATCTGTTCAGGGGAATAGTTGAGCGCATAGGCTGTGGCGGAACCGGTTATGGCGGTAGCACCAATGATGATGCTGGCTAATGTTGTGCTTGATATTGCCATTAGTAACCTCTTTTCGTTCTAAACCTAACCATCAATGCTGAAATAACTATGGCTACAACCTGTAAGTTATCTGTGCTTAGAATTCTTCGCTGGTAAGGGCAGGCTTTCCTTCTTCAAGGGCCTTCATTATTGTCTTGACCACATGCTCAGGGCTCATCCCGGTGGGGAAGTTGGGCGCTGTTCCGAACAAGGCACGACTGGCTAATCCAGTTTCGGTGTGTCCAGGTTTAGCGTCCAAGACATGAATCTTCTTGCGGCGAAGTTCCATAGTCAAAGTCGCAAGGAAAGCTGCGTTGGCCTGTTTACTTGCCGTATAGGCAGCCATCCCTGGGAAAACTTTTTCGGAGACAACGCCATTGATGCCAACCACAAAACCTTCTTCTTGGAGCAGCGGAATCAGTTTGGTAATAAGCGTTGCTGGACCGAGATGGTTAATCTGCATCAACTTCGTCCCATCGGTCGGGGTAGTTTCTTCGATACGCCCAAAGCCAACCGCGCCAGATGCAATAACAATTCCATGAAGGGGAATGTTCTCCTGCAGTAAGTAATTGGTTAGCAAATCAATGCTGGACTGATCTTCCAGATCAATCTTCAGCGCTAGCTTTACGCCCGCTGGAATTCGCTCGGTAGTTCTTGCGGCGGCTAAGACCTGGTAACCCTTTTCTTGCAGTTCCTTACAGAAAAGTGTGCCAAATACTCCTGAAGCACCAACGACTAAAACATTTTTATCCATGCGTTAAGTATGCTCTAGCGGCTAGCCCTATTGTTAATGCATGGAACTGGATCGGAAGGCCTTTTTAGCCGCCACCGCCGCTTTGCTGCTGGCCCCTGCCGAGGTTGCCTCTGCTAAAGCAAAGCCAATCACTGCTTTACCTACCTCAACAATGAAGAGATTCGCTTGGACTATTGATGATGGCGTAAGTAGTTCGGCGGTGCGTTCCTATCTAAAGATTGCTGAAAATTCCAATCACCATTTGACGCTTTTTGTCACCAGCTGTTACCCTTCCTGGAAAGAGAATTCCAGCCAGATAAGAGATCTTCTTGAGCAAGGGAAAATACAGTTAGCTAATCACACACACAGCCACCGGAACCTGGTCGCATCTTCCGACGTGATACTCAAAAGCCAGCTGCAGGGCTGTCACAACTTCTTGCTTGATGAATTTGGTTATGACGCTAGGCCATATTTCAGACCGACCTATGGTTACTGGGATCAGCGAGTGCTGAAATTAGCCAGCGAGCTCGGTTACACCGCTCCGGTGATGTGGTACGGGACTCTGGGTGACAATGGGAGAAACGGTTCTCGTAAATTGCTAGATTTGGCCAACAAGTGGATTGGTAATGGTCGGATTGTTATTGACCATGGCAATACTCCAAAGACCTCCTATGAA
>JAURJV010000023.1 GCA_030832065.1 Rhodoluna sp.
CGCCATGAAAATGCACTCGGCGGAACCACAGACATCTCAGCACACCCTGAATTCCAATCCAGAAAACGAGTTGGAAAAGTTGAATCGTTGGAAATTACCGATTGGTTCAGCGAAGACTTTACCCTGGCAGAGCTAAAGAACCTTCGAGCAGTGGAGCGAATCCCAGACATTCGGCCGGGCAGTCAGAGATTTGACGGGGAATTTGAAATTCCAACACTAAGAGAATTGCTAACCAGTTCATTCATTTCCGGTAAGAAATTAGTCGCTGAGGTCAAAGCAGGTTCACACTTAGATAATCTGGCTGGTTCTGTCGCTGAGCTGGTTGCCAAAGAAATATCTTCACATCCGATTACCTATGAGTTAGTAATCGAATCCTTTGATTCGCAAATACTGTTAGAAACCAGAAAGGCTCTAGCGGCAAGGTCAGTTTCAGCTGAGTATTTTTATCTACTCGAAGCTGGTTCATTTGAAGAAGTTCGCTCCATGCTTGACAGTCTCGATGGCATCTCTATTTCTATGGAGATGCTTTTTAGCGATGTTGATTGGGTTGGCTTTGCTCACCAGATTGGCCTCAAGATTTGGGTTTACACAGCTAGAGCAGAAGATGCTGAAACCAGCATTGAGGCCTACTATGAGGAAATAATAAGGACCGGAGTTGATGGTATTTTCGCTGACCAACCGGATCTGCTTAGGCGTGTTATAGCCGATAGCAGTGGTTCTGCTTATGATTACTAGGTTATGAACACTAATGAGGCAGCATTACTCGAAGGGTTGAACCCTCAGCAGCGCGCTGCCGTCATCTACCGTGGACCAGCGCTATTGATTGTTGCTGGTGCTGGCTCTGGTAAGACCAGGGTGCTAACTCACCGGATTGCTCACCTATTGGGTAACCGTGAGGCTTGGCCATCACAGATACTGGCTATTACATTTACTAACAAGGCAGCCAATGAGATGCGGGAGAGAATCAAGCATCTAGTTGGGGACCCCGAGGGGATGTGGATTAGAACTTTTCACTCTTCCTGTTTGCAGATTCTTCGCCGTGAAGCGGACAAGCTAGGGCACAATTCAAACTTCACTGTTTATGACACCGGAGATACCAGAGCGCTGTTGAAGCGTTTGATCAAGGCCGGCGGCTATGACATCGACAAGCTGAAACCCCAGATGGTTGCCGCAGTAATCAGCAAGGCTAAGAACGAATTACAAACTGCTGAGGATTTTGCAGGTAATGCCGATTCGAAGAACCCCAAGGCTCAGGCCTATGCTGAACTCTTCTTGGCTTATGAGTCGGAGAAGCGCAGAAACAACGCTTTTGATTTTGATGAC
Source organism: Rhodoluna sp. (assembly GCA_030832065.1). Classification (GTDB taxonomy): domain Bacteria; phylum Actinomycetota; class Actinomycetes; order Actinomycetales; family Microbacteriaceae; genus Rhodoluna. The sequence goes on from JAURJV010000023.1 coordinate 1,324, forward strand.
CTAATTGCCGAGACGGTTTACTTATTCAAATCGCATCCAGAAGTAGCTGATCAGTATCGCAGAAAATTCCGCCACATCCTGGTTGATGAGTATCAGGACACCAACCACGCCCAGTATGCGCTGATTCGTGAACTAACTAGAAACGTCACCACTCCAGATCCAAAGACCGGGGAGATGCTAACGCCTGCATCGCTGACCGTGGTGGGTGACAGCGACCAGTCCATCTACGCTTTCCGTGGGGCAGATATCAGAAACATCTCCGAGTTTGCTAAAGACTTCAACGGAGCACACACCATCCTGCTGGAGCAGAACTATCGTTCTACTCAAAACATTCTCTCGGCTGCTAACGCAGTAATTTCTAAGAATTTTGATCGACCGGAGAAGAACCTCTGGACCGAAGCTGGCAGTGGTGAGAAGATAGTGCAGTTTACAGCGGTTGATGAAAGGCATGAAGCCGGTTTCATAGTTGATGAGATTGTCAGCCACCACAAGGACGGTGTCGCCTACTCACAGATGGCAATCCTCTATCGAACCAACGCTCTAACTCCAAGCATTGAAGCTGAACTGAAATCGCAGCAGGTACCCTATGCGGTTATCGGTGGCTTGAAGTTCTACGAGCGTAAAGAAATCAAAGATGCGTTGGCCTACCTAACTGCAATTTCTAATAGCAGAAACGATGAGGCAGTTCGAAGAATATTGAATGAGCCTGGTCGTGGTATCGGTGAAAAGACCGAGCTAAAGATTGCCGAACTAGCTAGAAGAAACAACATCAGCTTTAGAGAAGCGTTGGCTTTGAATCAAGAACTCGGTTTGGGACCTAAGTTAACCGAAGCTATAACTAAGTTTGCTCAACTTTTAGATTCGGTTGAGCAGGTTAGTCAAACCGAGAAAATCAGTGTTGTCCTAACCGAGATTCTGGTTCGCTCCGGTTACAAATACAACTTGGAGATGAGCCGTGATCCGCAGGATGAAGCACGAGTTGAAAACCTCGATGCTCTAGTCGGTCAGGTAGTCGAGTATGAGTTGCGTAATCCGGATAATACTTTGGCTGACTATCTGGCGGAGATTACTTTGGCTGCGGCAGCTGATGAGATTGACGATGGTTCCGGTCAGGTGTCCCTGATGACGCTGCATACCGCCAAGGGACTTGAGTACCCGGTGGTCTTTATTGCCGGTTTGGAGCAGGGCACCCTGCCACACATGCGCTCCTTTGATGAACCAGGTGGTCTAGCTGAGGAGCGAAGACTGTTCTATGTCGGAATCACTCGAGCCATGCGAAGCCTTTATTTGACTCTGGCTTTGCAGCGGACCCTGTTTGGGCAGATGAACTCGACAATGCCATCTAACTTCCTATTGGACATACCAGTTGACCTGATGGATCAGCGTGGGGTAGAAAAACAAAAGCCTTTGGTTAGCTACAAGCCTCGTTCACTATCTGATGCTCCGCGAGAGAAGAAAGAATGGAAGAACAGCATCACCACTGTTCGAAACAATGAGGGGCTGGTTTTAGCTGTTGGGGACAAAATTAGCCACGATGACTTTGGCCCTGGCACGGTGATTGACGTCACCGGTGAGGGAGCAAGGCAAACGGCTGAGATTAGGTTCGAGAACGTTGGCACCAAGCGGCTCATGGTGAGGGTAGCCCCCATCCAAAGGCTCTAAACTTATACCTGTGCACTTTTCATCCAGTGCCCTTTTTTATTGAATGGAATCATAAGTGGATTTATTTGAGTACCAAGCACGCGATTTATTCGAAAGTTACGGCGTACCTGTGCTGCAGGGCCTAGTCGCTGACACCCCGGAAGAAGCTGCCCAGGCTGCTGCCAAGATCGGCGGCACAGTTGTAGTTAAAGCTCAGGTTAAAGCTGGTGGCCGCGGTAAAGCCGGTGGAGTAAAGCTTGCCCACACCCCAGAAGAAGCAGCGACAGCTGCTGAAGCAATTCTGAAGCTGACCATCAAGGGCCTACCGGTCAACCGAGTAATGATTGCTCAGGGTGCAGCTATCGATAAAGAGTATTACTTCTCGGTGTTGCTAGATAGAAGCAACCGAACTTTCCTATCACTTTGCAGTGTTGAAGGTGGAATGGAAATTGAGCAGTTGGCTGAGGAACGCCCAGAGGCGTTGGCTAAAGTTGCGGTTGATGCCATCAAGGGAATTGATTTGGCTAAGGCTACCGAGATTGCCCTAGCCGGTGGCTTTGATGCTGAGATCGCAGCTAAGGTCGCTCCGGTGTTTGTGAAGTTGTATGAAGTCTTCGTTAAAGAGGATGCAACTCTGGTTGAAGTTAACCCACTGATTCTTTCTAAGTCAGGTGAGATCATTGCTCTCGATGGCAAGGTATCTCTTGATGACAACGCTGAATTTAGGCATGAGCGTGCCGAGATGGAACGCGATGTTCTAGATCCACTAGAAGCTAAGGCTAAAGAGTCGGATCTCAACTACGTCAAACTTGACGGTGAAGTTGGAATTATCGGTAACGGTGCTGGTTTGGTTATGTCCACCCTTGACGTTGTCGCCTACGCCGGTGAGCGTCACGGTGGGGTTAAGCCAGCCAACTTCCTGGACATCGGTGGTGGAGCTTCAGCTGAAGTTATGGCTGCCGGTCTGGACGTTATTTTGGGTGACCCTCAGGTTAAGAGCGTCTTCGTGAACGTCTTCGGTGGTATTACTGCCTGTGATGCTGTTGCTAACGGAATCGTTGGAGCGCTAGCTAAGTTGGGCTCATCGGCTACCAAGCCTCTGGTTGTTCGCCTAGATGGTAACAATGTCGCTGAAGGTAGAAAGATTTTGGCTGATGCCAACCACCCGCTGGTGACAGTGGTTGACACCATGGACGAAGCTGCTGATAAAGCTGCTGAGCTGGCGAATAAGTAGGAGAGATTTAGATGTCAATTTTCTTAGATAAGAACAGCAAGATTATCGTCCAGGGTATGACTGGATCTGAAGGTATGAAGCACACCAGGCGTATGCTCGCCGGTGGATCTAACATCGTTGGTGGGGTTAACCCAAAGAAGGCTGGCGAAAGCGTCGATGTTGATGGCACCATGCTTCCAGTTTTCGGAACTGTTGCTGAAGCGATGAGTGCTACCGGAGCAAACGTTTCAGTTATCTTTGTTCCACCGGCTTTTGCTAAGTCAGCAGTTATGGAAGCGATCGATGCAGAGATCGGTCTTGCAGTAGTTATCACCGAGGGCATTCCAGTTCACGACAGTGCTAGCTTCTGGGCATACAGCAACTCGAAGGGTAACAAGACCAGAATCATCGGCCCTAACTGCCCAGGTATTATCAGCCCAGGAAAATCTAACGCTGGGATTACCCCATGGAACATTTCAGGCGCTGGACCGATCGGTCTAGTTTCTAAGTCAGGTACCTTGACCTACCAGATGATGTTTGAGCTTCGTGAAATTGGAATCTCAACCGCTATCGGTATCGGTGGGGACCCAATTATCGGCACTACACACATCGACGCTCTAGCTGCTTTTGAAGCAGACCCAGAGACCAAGGCAATTGTTCTAATCGGTGAAATCGGTGGTGACTCTGAGGAGAAGGCTGCTGCCTATATCAAGCAGAACGTCACCAAGCCGGTAGTCGCCTACGTTGCGGGCTTTACCGCTCCTGAAGGTAAGACCATGGGTCACGCCGGAGCGATTGTTTCCGGTTCAGCGGGAACAGCTCAGGCCAAGAAGGAAGCTTTTGAAGCAGTTGGCGTGAAAGTTGGTAAGACACCTAGCGAGACTGCAGCGCTTATGCGTGGGGTTATCGCTAGCCTTTAGTTCATGCGAATAAAGGCGGTCGGACTCGGAGCGATACAGGCTTCGTTTGTTGTCGCGGTCGGCTACGTCAGCATCTTTCTACTGAATGTCATAACCTGGGCGGTTGAACAGACACCGGGTTCAACTTTTAGCTCCGTGTTACAAACCACCTCAAGAATTTGGTTGAACGCCCACTACGTTGTTCTGCAATTCGCTGAAGGTAAGGTTGCTGGAATTAAGGTTCCTGCCTACGAATTTTCTTTAGTGCCGCTGGGGTTCTGTCTTTTGGTGTCCTGGGCGATCTATCGGGCTGGTAAAAACCTGAGGTCGGAACCATCACTTGGTTTTTCTTGGATTGGTGCCGCTCTGGTTTATCTACTGACCGCGCTAGCAGCAGTCAGCACTGCCTCGACTAAGCAGATTTATGTTACCGACTGGCAGGGAGTGTTTATCCCGATGGCAGTTTTCACGCTGATACTCACAGTTAGTTCAATTACTGGAGAGACCGAGTCAGAACCAAATCTCAGGTTGACGATTCGCAACAGGTTTGCGGATTTGGCCGAGAGGCTGCCTTGGGCAATTAAACCGGTGATCTCACCAGCGCTTAGAGCCGGAACTGCTGTGGTTGCAACTCTGGCCGCGGTTAGCGCGTTGGCCATCAGTTTACTAATTGCAATCAACTGGGTAGAAGCGGTAAAGCTCTATCAGTCACTGCAACTATCTTTCTTTGGGACTTTGACTATCAGTGTTGGTCAACTGGCGCTACTTCCTAATGCAATCATTTACGGAATGAGCTGGCTAACCGGAACCGGTTTTAGCATCGGACAGGGTTCAATAGTTTCACCGCTAGCCGTTGAGTTGGGGCCACTTCCAGCAATACCGATGCTCTCGGCTCTGCCGGCTTCAACCGACAGCCTCATGATCATCTTCATCTTGGTTCCGATTCTCGCCTCCTTTGGCGCAACACTGTTGATCAAGCCATACACTGCTGATCTGCGTTTCAACTATGCCTCGGCAACAACCGCTGCAATTGCTCTAGGCATTGGAGTTGGTCTGGTGGCTGCTGTTGAAATGGTGATTCTGGCCGACTTTGCTTCAGGATCCATTGGGCCAGAGCGTATGAACATGGTGGGAATCAACCTCTGGTTGATCTTTGCGGTAACCTTCGTCGAGGTTGCAGTAACAAGCATCCTGGCTGCCTTCTTCAGTGCTAGACCTGAAGGCGTTGACACTGAACTGGTTCAAAGAGTCAGACGGCTAAAATAAAGAGGTGTTGTCTGTTGTCGTTCTCATCTCGGGCAGCGGATCTAATCTTTTAGCTTTACTAAAAGCAACTGAAAATCCACTGTTTCCAGTCAAAGTGTCTGCAGTTGGTTCTGATAAGGACGCTGCGGGGCTAGCTCACGCTGAGCTGTTCGAAATAGACACATTCGTGGTTCAACCAGAGCGGTTTGAATCAAGGGAAGCCTGGGGTGAGGTGCTGCTAAAAAACATTAACCATCACCAACCAGACTTAGTTGTTTTGGCAGGTTTTATGAAAATCCTTCCAACCAATGTGGTTCGAGCACTAAGTGGCAGGTTAATCAACACCCACCCGAGTTTGCTACCTAACTTTCCTGGAGCCCATGCGGTTCGAGATGCGTTAGCTGCAGGTGCTACCAGCACCGGAGTCACCATCCACAAGGTCGACGAGGGAGTCGATACCGGCGAGGTGATTGTTCAGCAGGAAGTAGTGATTCAACCCGGTGATAGCGAAGAGCAATTGCACGAAAGAATAAAAGTAGTCGAACGTGAACTACTGGTAAAGACCATTGAAGAAATTGCACTGCGCAAGATAAACCTAATTTAGGAGTAATAGATGTCGACTAGCCAATACAGCTCGAGTGACTATCGTCACCGCGATCGAATTGCTATTGAACGTGCCCTAATTTCGGTCAGCGACAAAACTGGTCTAGTTGAGTTGGCTACCAGTTTGCATGCCGCCAACGTTGCTATTGTTTCAACCGGCTCCACAGCTGCAGCTATCAAGGCTGCCGGAATTCCAGTTACCGAGGTGGCTGAAGTCACCGGTTTCGCTGAGGCGCTAGACGGTCGGGTTAAGACTCTGCATCCTAATATTCACGCCGGTTTACTTGCCGATCTGCGTTTGGTTAACCATGAGCAACAGCTCAAGGAACTGGGCATTGAGCCGTTTCAGTTGGTTGTAGTGAATTTGTATCCATTCGTGCAGACGGTGGCCTCGGGTGCAGTTGGGGATGCCGTAGTGGAGCAGATTGACATCGGGGGACCGGCAATGGTTCGAGCTTCAGCTAAGAACTTTGCCAATGTCGCAATTGTTGCTCATCCTGATCGATATGCGGAAATCAAAGCTTCACTGGTTGAGGGTGGAACCACCCTGACTCAGCGCAGAGATCTGGCGGCCGAGGCTTTCTCACACACTGCTAGATACGACACCGCGGTAGCCAGCTGGTTTGTCAAAGAGATTCAATCCAAGACAATGTCTGAGGATGCTCAAAAATCGGAGTTAAAGAATCCTGGATTCCCAACCGAGATTGAGATTGATGCCGACTTGGTTTCCGTGCTGCGTTACGGTGAGAACTCTCATCAGGCTGCAGCGCTCTATCGCAACGCAGCCCCAGCTGCGGTTTCCGGTATCGCGCAAGCGAAACAGCATGCTGGTAAAGAAATGTCGTTCAATAACTACATCGATGCCGATGCTGCTGTTCGAGCAGCTTATGACTTTACCGAACCGGCGGTTGCGATTATTAAGCACGCTAACCCTTGCGGGATTGCAGTCGCACCAAAGGGTGCGATCGACCCTATTGCTGAAGCTCACTCGCTTGCTTACCTCTGTGATGATGTCAGTGCCTACGGTGGAGTGGTCGCTGCCAACCGAACAGTCACTTTGGGGATGGCGCAGAACCTCCTGAACGGGTTCACCGAAGTTTTGATAGCACCCGGCTATGAGTTGGAAGCACTGCGGTTGTTGCTGGAACGTAAGAAGAGCACCAGAATTTTGGAGTTACCGAGGAACTACTCGAGAGAAACTCACGAGATTAAACAAATTTCCGGTGGTTTCCTGGTTCAGGAAAGCGATAATTTTGATTCTTTCAGTTCAACCAACTGGAAACTTGTCAGTGGCAAAATGCCTGATGATCAGACCATGTCTGATTTGGAGTTTGCTTGGCGAGCAGTTCGTGCTGTTAAATCCAATGGAATTCTTCTGGCGAAAAACGGTGCATCAATAGGCATCGGTATGGGTCAGGTGAACCGCAAGGACTCCTGCAAGCTAGCTATCGAGCGAGGAATTATCCAGGTAGCTGGCTCGGTGGCTGCCAGCGATGCTTTCTTCCCTTTCAAAGATGGGGTAGAGATGCTCATCAATGCTGGAGTGAAGGCTATAGTTCAGCCCGGTGGATCAATGCGCGATGAAGAGGTTATTGCAGTAACCAAAGAAGCTGGCATCCCGATGTTCTTTACCGGGGAGCGCCACTTCTATCACTAGAGGTTAGCTATATCAGCTTGCTTTGCTCTAACTGCTTCGGCGGCAACCTTTAGGGCATCAAGTTCATCAGCGGTGAGTGGGGTTTCCACGACCTGCTTGATTCCACCTTTGCCCAACTTGGCTTCAACACCAAGATAGACTCCGGAGATTCCAAACTCACCATCAACCCAAGCGCAAACCGGGAAAACTGCATCGCTGTCTTCGTGAACTGCCTTAGCCATTCTGGCAACCGCAGCTGATGGTGCATAGTATGCCGAACCGGTTTTCAGTAGCGCGACGATCTCAGCACCACCATTACGAGTCTTCTCAACCAGTTCATCAACTTTGTCTTTACCAAGGGCGTCAATGATTGGCTTACCGTTCACAGTTGAAACCGAAGGAACTGGCACCATGGTCTCACCGTGTGAGCCAAGAGTAAGTGTCTTCACATCAGCGACGTGAGCACCGGTTGCTTCAGCAACAAAGTGGGTAAAGCGAGCGGTGTCTAGAACACCAGCCTGACCGATAACTCTTTCCTTAGGGAAGCCGGAGGCTTTCTGAGCTAGAGCGGTCATCTCATCCAGTGGGTTGGAGACAACCAGGATCACAGCGTTTGGTGCGTGCTTAGCAATGTTCTTGGCAACGCCGCCGACGATACCTGCGTTAACTTCTAGAAGATCCATGCGGCTCATGCCTGGCTTACGCGGTAAACCTGCGGTGATGATGACGATGTCGCTACCGGCGATGGCTTCGTAGCCAGCTCCATCGGCGGTGGTGGTAGCTCCAATAATTTTGGTTTCAAAGCCTTCGATTGAACGCGACTGATTGATGTCCAACGCTACACCTTCAGGCTTACCTTCAAGAATGTCGGTGAGGACAACGGTGTCAAAAATGTTGTATTCTGCTAGTCGTTGGGCAGTTGTGGTTCCGTAGAATCCTGAACCGATAACCGATACTTTTCCGTGGCGAGCCATGCTTCATTCACTCCTTGTGAGCTGGATTTTGGTGTGTTTCGGGGGGTTTAACCGCTTCTAGCCTACTCTTTTCCGATAGACTGAAAGGCTTTGTGGGCCTTTTGCCCAAAACAAAGACTGATCAAAGACTAGGTACCGAAGTAACTATGAAAAAAAGAGGCACAGTAAGCACGCTTCTGCGCATTTTCCCGTATGCGAAGCGAGCTTTGCCAAGAGTTTTGCTGGGCACGATTGCAGCTCTGCTCGGTCACGTGTTCGCGCTTGCCATCCCACAGTTCCTCAAAGGACTAGTTGATGACTTTGGCAAGAACGCCACTATGGACCTGCTGATACCAGCAGTTATTGCAGTTCTGGGCTTAGGTCTTTTAGAAGCCACCATGGTGCTTCTTCGTCGCTGGTTGGTACTAACCCCCGGTACTCACGTTGAGGCTGGACTTAGAAAAACTCTCTATGCAAAACTGCAGGACCTTCCGGTAGCTTTCCACGATAAGTGGCCTAGCGGACAGTTGCTTTCCCGTGCTTCAGGAGATCTCAGCATGATTCGCCGCTGGCTATCTTTCGGTTTGGTTTTGCTGGTCGCCAACATTTTGACCATCGTTATCGGTTTCGCAGTTCTGTTCTCATTCAACTGGATTCTTGCCCTGGTCTTCCTCGTCATCATGTCGCCACTTTGGGTGCTCGGTTTCAAATTTGAGAAGGAATACCACATCACCGCCCGTCTTTCTCAAGATCAATCCGGTGACCTAGCCACAGCAGTTGAGGAAAGCGTTCACGGTATTCGCGTGCTAAAAGCTTTCGGTAGGGGCTCGTTCATCACTGAGAAGTTTGCTCAGGATGCGCTGAGACTGAGAGAGACCGAGTTGAAGAAAGCCAAAATGGTTTCTAAGCTCTGGTTCTACTTCTCATCTATTCCTGACTTTGCTCTTGGTGTTTGTTTAGTTATCGGGGTCACCCAAATTTCTCAAGGTCAGTTGACTCTGGGCGAACTCTCTGCATTCATTTTGACCACCAGGGTGCTGCGTTGGCCAATTGACTCCATCGGTTTCTTGCTTTCGATGACCATCGATGCCACTTCTGCAGTTGAGCGCTTCTTCGAAGTAATTGACACCAAAGTTGACATCGCTGACCCTGAAGAAGCTAAGCAGCTGGAAGAGCCAAAGGGTCGACTCACCTTTGAGAATGTTCACTTCCGCTATGCCGACGCTCCAGCCGAACAGCCAGATCTACTAAATGGAATTGATTTGGAGATTGAACCGGGTGAGTCAATTGCTCTTATCGGTATCACCGGTTGCGGTAAGACATCGTTGACCGCTTTGGCCACCAGGCTCTATGAGGTCACGGCAGGTTCAATCAAGATTGATGGCATTGACATCAGGGATCTAACCCGTGAGGAACTTCGCTCCCACATTGCCATGGCCTTTGAGGATTCAACACTGTTCAGCGATACTGTTCGAAACAACGTGCTGCTGGGTAGACCGGACAGCACCGAGAAGGATCTAAAGCAGGCACTGGAAATTGCTCAGGCGCAGTTCGTTTATGACCTGCCGGCCGGCTTGGAAACCAAGATCGGTGAGGAGGGGCTGTCACTCTCCGGTGGTCAACGTCAACGTTTGGCACTGGCTCGCGCGGTTGCGGCTAAGCCTGCGGTTCTGGTTCTCGATGATCCGCTGTCAGCACTGGATGTTGACACTGAAGCAATGGTGGAAGATGCGCTCAGAACAGTGCTCAAAGCAACCACGGCGCTGATAGTTGCGCACCGCCCTTCAACCGTTCAGCTGGCCGACCGAGTAGCACTGCTGCAGGACGGCAAGATTACCGCGGTTGGTAAACACAGTGAACTACTGGCTACCAACGAGCACTATCGCTACGTAATCAGCTCACTTGATGCAGCTGGAAAGATGATCGAGGTGAACAACTGATGAGTATGCACGGTGTTCAAAACGAAGAGAAGATTGAGCTCACTAAAGAGGAGCAGAAACGTATTCGCGAGCGCAGCCTAAAGCTGCTCGGTGAAATCGTAAGACCGGTTCGCAACCGATTGTTTATCTCGCTGGCTCTGGTGATTACCAGTCAAGCGCTGCGGGTTGCTGGCCCGTGGATTATTGCTTTGATCTTGGACCAGGCTCTGCCGGATCTGATCGCCGGTAAGCCGATGACTCTGGTCTGGACGATTGTCGCCTACCTCGGCACAACCCTGTTGGCTGGTATCACCATCGCATTCTTCATGCGCTTTGCTGCCAGAGTAAATCAGGACATCATGTTTGGTTTGCGCAAGCGTCTCTTCCGTCACACCCAGCGGCTCTCCATTGAGTTCCACGAAACCTACACCTCCGGTCGTGTAATTGCGAGGCAGACCTCTGACCTGGACTCCATCAAGGAACTGCTTGATTCCGGTGGTAATGAAATGATCTCCGGCATCCTGTTCATGACCTTCACCGCGGTTGCTCTGGTAACTCTCGATCCATCGTCATTCTTGATTATGTTGGTCAGCTTCATCCCGCTGTTCTTCCTAACCCGCTGGTTCCAGAAGAACACCAGAATCAATTACCGTAAGACCCGTGTTGCTTCAGCGAAGCTGATTGTTCACTTCGTTGAAACCATGACCGGTATTCGCGCGGTAAAGGCTTTCCGCAAGGAAAAGCGTAACGAGGACACATATAAAGATTTGGTTGAGGACTACCGTTTCGTCAACGCCAAGGTTATTCAACTCTTCGGTATCTATGACCCAGGTCTAATCATGATTGGTAACATCACTGTTTCCTTCGTGCTGCTCTGGGGTGGTTACCGAGTGATTGAAGGAGACTTGGGTATCGGTGTTCTGATTTCTTGTATTTTGTATGCGAGAAGTTTCTACGACCCGATGGAAAACCTGGCGATGTTCTATAACGCCTACCAGTCGGCGAACTCAGCTCTCGAGAAGATCTCCGGTGTTCTTGAGGAAGAACCAACCGTTGCTGAACCAACTAACCCGGTAACACTTGCCAATCACGAGGGTCACCTCGAGTTCAAGAACGTAGAGTTCGCCTACAGTAACGGCAAGATAGTCTTACCCGAATTCAACCTCAACATCCCTGCCGGTCAGACCATCGCTCTGGTTGGAACCACCGGTGCCGGTAAGTCAACCATGGCGAAACTGATCTCGAGATTCTATGACCCAAGCAAGGGAAGTGTCGAGCTTGATGGAATTAACCTCAGAGATGTTGCCGACGATGAACTTCGTCAAGCGGTGGTCATGGTTACCCAGGAGGCCTATCTGTTCAGTGGAACGGTGGGAGAGAACATTGCTATGGGTAAACCTCAAGCCACCCATGAAGAGATTGTTGCTGCAGCTAAAGCTGTCGGTGCTCACGAGTTCATCCTGAGCCTGCCTGATGGCTATGACACTGATGTGAATAAGCGCGGTGGTCGAGTCTCGGCCGGTCAGCGTCAGTTGATCTCATTCGCTCGTGCTTTCATTGCCGACCCAACCGTACTGCTTTTGGATGAGGCAACCAGCTCGCTGGATATCCCATCCGAGCGCATGGTGCAGAAGGGTCTGCAGACCCTGCTTGCCGGTCGAACCGCGATTATCATCGCCCACCGCCTGTCAACCGTTTCAATTGCTGACCGAGTAATTGTTATGGAGCATGGCAGAATTATCGAGGACGATAAGCCAGCAGTTTTGATTGCTGGCACTGGTAAATTTGCCAAGATGCACAAAGCTTGGCGTGAATCACTCGTCTAGGCTAGAAGTAAACCAAAAATAAATAAGAGGGCATAACTATGCAGAAAATCAAAGTTGTCGGTAAAGTCGTTGAACTAGACGGCGATGAGATGACCAGAATCATCTGGCAGAACATCAAGGATTCACTAATCCTTCCGTTCCTAGATGTTGACCTTGAGTACTACGACCTATCAATTGAGCACCGCGATGCTACTGACGATCAGGTAACCATCGATGCGGCCAATGCCATCAAGAAGCACGGCGTTGGGGTTAAGTGCGCGACGATTACACCGGATGAGGCTCGAGTCGAAGAGTTCAAGCTAAAGAAGATGTGGAAGTCTCCTAACGGAACCATCCGTAACATTCTTGACGGTGTGGTTTTCCGTGAGCCAATCATCATATCTAACGTGCCAAGACTGGTACCAGGCTGGACTAAGCCGATCATCATCGGTCGTCACGCCCACGGAGACCAATACAAGGCAACCGACTTCAAAGTGCCAGGTGCTGGAACCGTAACCATCACATACACCCCAGCCGATGGCTCACCGGCTCAGACCATGACTGTGGCTGAGTATCCAGAGCACGGCGGCGTTGCCATGGGTATGTATAACTACATGGATTCAATCAGAGACTTTGCTCGTGCCTCCTTTAACTATGGATTGGCTCGCAACTACCCGGTTTACCTGTCTACCAAAAACACCATCTTGAAAGCCTATGACGGCGCATTCAAGGACGCCTTCCAAGAAATCTTTGATACTGAATACAAGTCAAAGTTTGAAGCAGCAGGGCTTACCTATGAGCACCGCCTAATCGATGACATGGTGGCGGCTGCACTGAAGTGGGAGGGCGGTTACGTTTGGGCCTGTAAGAACTATGACGGTGACGTCCAGTCCGACACTGTTGCTCAAGGTTTTGGTTCACTGGGTCTGATGACTTCAGTGCTAACTACACCTGACGGTAAGACTGCATTGGCTGAAGCCGCCCACGGAACTGTCACCCGTCACTACCGTGACTGGCAGGCTGGCAAGAAGACCTCAACTAACCCGATTGCATCTATTTATGCTTGGACTCGCGCGCTGATGCACCGTGCCAAGTTGGATAACACTCCTGAGGTTCACGCTTTTGCTGAAGCTTTGGAAGATGTAGTTATCAAGACTGTTGAAGCCGGAAACATGACCAAGGACCTAGCTCTGCTAGTCGGTGGCGATCAGGGTTACCAGACCACTGATGAGTTCATGGCAACTCTAGCTGAGAACTTGAAAGCAAGGCTTGGCTAACTGTTTATAACTTGACTGATAGTCAAGGTGTGTAAAACTCCAGCGGTAATTCTGCTGGAGTTTTACTTTATTCGGCATGCATGTCATTAGAAAAATACGTTGGCCACGACTAACCATGTTCGTCGGTCTCATTTCTGTCGTTCTCGCTGTTTTGGTTGTTCCTCAGGTTCAGGCGCAATCCACTACACCGATCGCAAACTGTAATACGAGTAAAACCTCCTGCACAGTTTCTTTCCCTTACTCAGGTGACTACTATGTTTGGACTCCACCAGCTGATACCAGGACCATGACCACGGTGCTCAATGGTGCTCAGGGTGGTCGAAGCGGAGGTAACGGAGCCAAGATCACAGCAACCTTCAAAACCATTCCCACTACCCCGCTCTACATCTATGTCGGGGGACAGGGCTCATCTGGTAACGCAGCTGCTGGTGGGTTCAACGGTGGTGGAGCTGCCGGTGCTGGTCACAACGATGAAGGTTCAGGTGGTGGAGCTACAGACATTAGAACCAGCACATTACTAACTGACCGGATTGCCGTTGCTGGTGGCGGTGGTGGAACCGGTGGTTGGGTTGGTGGCGCTGGCGGTATGGCCGGAGGAACC
>JAURJV010000024.1 GCA_030832065.1 Rhodoluna sp.
GGTTTTGACCCGCAGGCATCATTGACTGCGATCAGTAGCTTCGCAGGAACGGAGCGACGATTTGAACTGCACGGTGACGAGCGTGGAGTGAAGGTTTATGATGACTTCGCTCACCACCCAACCGAAGTTGTTGCAGCTTTGACGGCTGCCCGTGCAGTAGTTGGCGAAGGAAGACTCGTCACTGTTTTTCAGCCCCACCTCTATTCCAGAACCAGATTGATGTTTAGAGAATTTGCCGAAGCATTAGCGCTTAGTGATGAGGTTGTAGTTCTTGACATATACGCAGCCCGAGAAGACCCAGAACCTGGTGTTACTGGAGAGCTAATTGCCAATGCCTTCAGCTACCCAGAGCGAATGCACTACGTTCCGAATTGGGATGATGTCCCAGGTGTTGTAGCGAAGATAGCCAGAGACGGTGACTTTGTCATCACGATGGGTTGTGGTGATGTTTATCGCCAGGTCCCAGGAATACTGAAGGCACTGCATGAAACCGCCTAGCAACCGCTACCGTCAGTCCGGCAAGCCTCCATCGGTTCGTGCTCCAAAAACTACCAAGACCAGAATTCCGCTTCGACAGCGTATTAGCTCCTCAAAAGAGGCTAGAAAGTTCACCAAAGAGTCAGTCTTTAAGAAGTACTTTCTAAGGTCCCTTTTGGCTTCAGTGGTAGCCCTCGTTCTTTTGGTTTTCGCCACAATGTTCACACCGCTTATGGCTATAGACAAGATTGAGGTAACCGGAAATAGCAAGGTTCCGGCAAAGAAGATTGCAGCAGCACTGCAACACCGAGTTGGTTCCGCCCTTCCGATGCTTAGTGAAGCTGCTGTTGCGGAAGACTTGGCAAAGTTTAAGTTGATCGAGAGCATCGCTTTGATTAGTAAACCGCCACACACCCTTGAGGTTAGAGTTACCGAACGAACTCCTATCTCTATCGTGGTTCGGGGGAGCAGCCGTTACCTTTATGACCCAGCAGGGGTTAATTTGGGTCTGGCCACCGGATATGAGAAGTTGCCCACCATAATCATCAAAGACGACCCGAAAACTTCGAAGAATTATCGTCAGGCGATAGATGTTCTGCTTGCCTTGCCGGCGCAGCTTTTGGACCGTGTTGCCTACATCCAGGCCAAATCCAGAGATAACGTCACCATGCAACTTCGTGGCTATGCCACCCAAACCATAATTTGGGGTGACTCATCCGACTCAATCCTCAAATCCAAGGTGCTGAAAGCTCTGCTGCTGAAAACCTCACCAAAGATCAGAGCAACTTTTGATGTTTCGTCGCCGCTAACACCCTCCGTCATCAAGTAAAAACTTGTCTAGACACACCAGCAAATGAATAGGGTAATTGCTAAAAAACAGCGTAGTTTCTTGGCGCAAGAGCATTTACTGAGCATCTTTAACCTTCAAGTCGAGGTTTAGGGTTTGGTAAAGGCAGGTAACACGGAGGACAAAATGTCAGAGCCTAATTTGAGCAACTTTCTAGCGGTAATCAAAGTCGTTGGTGTCGGTGGTGCCGGTGGTAACGCCGTAAACCAGATGATCGAAAAACGTCTACGCGGAGTTGAGTTCATCGCCATTAATACCGATGGTCAGGACTTGTTGAAGTCAGAAGCTCATGTGAAGTTGGAAATCGGTTCAGCTTCAACTAAGAGCCTTGGCGCTGGTGCTGATCCTGAAGTTGGCCGTAAAGCTGCTGAAGAGGCGGTGGATGAAATCGCCGAAGTTCTGCGCGGTGCTGACATGGTATTTGTCGCCGCTGGTGAAGGTGGCGGAACCGGAACCGGAGCCGCTCCTATTGTTGCTAGAGCCGCAAAACAAGCTGGGGCTCTCACCGTTGGAGTCGTTTCCCGTCCATTCGATTTTGAGGGTCGCCGTCGTGCAGAAAATGCGCAGGCGGGTATTGACGCATTACGTCAAGAAGTAGACACCCTTATTGTTGTGCCAAACCAAAGGCTTGTAGAACTTAATGACACCGAATTATCTCTGCCGGATGCATTTGCTATGGCTGATGACATTTTGCGCGCCGGTGTTCAAGGAATCTCAGATCTAATTACCGAGCCTGGATTAATTAACCTCGACTTTGCAGACGTTAAGTCAGTAATGCAGGGAGCCGGAACCGCTCTTATGGGTATCGGAACCGCTAAGGGCGAAGACCGCGCCATGGTTGCAGTTGAGCATGCAATTCATCACCCGCTATTGGAGAGCAGCATTGATAATGCTCGTGGAGTGCTAATTCACTTTGCTGCAGCATCCAACATGAAGCTAAGCGAAGTAAACGCAGCTGGTAAGTTGATTCAAGAAGTAGTACACCCTGGTGCAAATATCATTTTCGGTTCTTCGGTGGATAACACCCTCGGTGATGAAATGAGAATTACGGTTATTGCCGCAGGGTTTGATGAAGTTGCACCTCGACCTATCTCTCGTGGCGCTGGGTTCTCCGCAACAACTCCTTCCTCAATTTCAGTCGAACCAATTCTTGAGCCGGTAACAGTCCCGAGCATGCCGGTTGAATCTGAAACCAATTGGTTTGGAGCTAGAACCGGATCAATTCCAGTGGTTGAAACCCCAGCGGTTGAACCGACCAGAATGATTGAAGAAGTTGAGCCGGAACCTGTGCTTCAGCCACAGCGGGAAGAATCTAGACGTGAAACAGGCTTCTTCGGACGTCGCCGTGATGCTAAGAAGTTTGATGACGGATTTGACTTACCTGACTTTCTAAACAACGACTAGGTCATGTCTCTGGCAGAAGCCCTGTCGGCGGTAAAGAGTCGAATTGACCTTGCTGCTAAACAGGCAGGTAGAGACCCGAATGATGTTGAACTAATAGTTGTAACCAAAACTCATCCGGCCCAGTTGGTGCTAGACCTCTTGGCTATAGGGCAGAGAAACTTCGGTGAGAATAAAGACCAAGAAGCTTCAGCCAAGGCCCTGGAGGTAGCCAGCGTGAACCCTACCAATCAACCGATTTGGCATTTTGTCGGTCAACTGCAGTCCAACAAGGTGAAGTCAATGCTTAACTACACTTCCGTATTGCATTCTCTGGATCGCGAGTCTTTGCTCAAAGAGTTAGCTAAGCAGTTGGCTAATCGACCGCAGACCAGTCTGGATGTGTTCATCGAACTGAATCTCACCGATGATCCGGGCCGAGGAGGAGTTCAGCCTAAGGATCTGCTGAGCTTCGCGAGCAAAGTTCTAGAAGTTCCGCAGTTAAACCTGCTTGGGGTAATGGGGGTGGCTGGACTAGGTGCAAATCCAAGTGCCGAATTTGAGCGGGTAGCCAAAGCAAGTGCTGATTTGAGGTCAATTTCACCAAAATCAGGCTACATATCGGCTGGAATGTCAACTGACTTTGAGCAAGCTATAGCCCAAGGTGCGACACACATACGCGTAGGTACCGCAATTACGGGAAACCGCTAATAATCTAGCCATATAAGGTTCCATGTCCTAAGGAGTGACCATGTCCGGAATTGTTGACTGGTTAAAGCAAGTTTTAATGATCTCAAGCAGCCCTAAAGCTGCTCCAGTGCAGCGAGCGAGCTCTAGTAGAGGCGAAGCTAGAGGCAAGCCTGTGCGTCAGGTTCGCGGAGGTAACTCAGCTCAGCGGATCGAAACTGTAAATATGCGTTCATATAATGATGCAACTGTCATCGCAGATATCCTTCGCGAGAACACCACTGCCATCATCAATGTCACACAGCTTTCAAGCACTGAGCGTGCGAGGTTGATTGACTTCATGGCTGGTCTCAAAGCTGGTCTACAAGCGAACTCATCAAGGGTTTCAGAAGATGTCTACCTGTTAGCACCATACGCAATGAGCATCGACGCTGATGAGGATGAACCAACTGAAGACGACGATGATCGTCTTATCATCAGACCCAACTAAGCGTTTTGGCAACTTTAGCGGCAGTCCTACTTTGGGTGCTGAACATATTTCGCATCGCCCTTATTGGAAGATTGATAATCGACTGGGTCCGAGCTATAAACTCAAGCTTCAAGCCCCAAGGAATTTTCCTAGTTATAGCTGAGCTGTTCTACCTGGCCACAGACTGGGCCGTAAAGCCACTAAATCGGCTAATTAAGCCAGTTCGCACGGGATCGGTTTACCTTGATATCTCGATTTTGGTGCTATTTGGCTTGGTTTACCTGGCCCAAGTTCTATTAACAAGCCTCACCTAGGGCCACCAAGGTAAGGTAACCTTGAATTCGGTAAACGCCGAAATTTTTTGCGTACCAAACAGAAGATTAAAAAGGAGCATCAGATGCCTTTAACTCCAGAAGATGTTGTCAATAAGAGATTCCAGCCAACCAAATTCCGCGAAGGTTACGACCAGGATGAGGTGGATGATTTTCTTGATGAGGTAGTCATTGAGATGCGTCGCATTACTCAGGAGAACGAAGATCTGAGACAGCGCTTACTAGCCGCAGACGGTCGTATCGCTGAGCTTCAACGTAATGGTGGCGGTATCAACACCAACATGAACGCTGCAGAAGCGTCGATTCCTGAACCGGCAACACCAAACTCAGCATTCCCTGAGGCTGCAACCGACATCAGTGCCTTTGAAGCGAACAACACCAACAACCTTCTGCAGTTGGCTAGAAAACTTCACGAAGAGCACGTCAAGGATGGTCTGCAGAAGCGCGACGCTCTCATCGCAGAGGGACACGCTACCGCTGCGCGCATTGTTCGCGAAGCTGAGGCCCAGCACAAGGCCGACATGCAGCGCTTAGAGCAGGAAAAGGCTTTGGCTGAGAACGATGTCCAGCGCCTGAGGACTTTTGAGAAGGAATATCGAGCCAAGCTCAAGGCATACATCGAGAACCAACTCTCTGATCTAGAAGCAACAGCGTCATCGGCTAAACCGAATACCGCTCCAACAGCTATTACTAATACCTTCCAAATCTGATCTTGGCTCTCACCCGAAAAGCTCAAACAGTCTTACCGCTTTCGGTGGCAGTGGCAGTCATTTTCATCGATCAGCTGACCAAGTTTCTTGCTCTGGAATTTTTGACCATTTTTGAATATGTCCCTGTTTTAGGTGACCTATTGGGTTGGCGACTTGCATTCAACGATAGGGCAGCCTTTTCCCTGGGTGGGGGATCAACTTGGATTTTTACACTCACTTCAACTATCGCTATGTTGCTGCTGATTTATTTTGTGCCTAGGTTTCATACCCGCGGCTGGTTGCTTCTCGGTGGAACTGCTCTTGGCGGTGTTGTAGGGAACCTAATTGATCGAATTACCAAGTCGCCCGGTTTCCCAAATGGTCATGTGGTGGATTTCATCCAGATTCCGTTTAACTTTCCAGTCTTCAACATCGCCGACATGGCAATTAGCATTTCGGCTTTCCTAGTGGTAGTTCGGGTAATTCGCGGAGATAAGATCGGTGGCAATAAGTGACCGAGGAGCGTTTAGTCCAAGTTAACGAGGGAATAGCTGGATCTAGAGCAGATGCCGGTATCGCAAGGCTGCTGGGAATATCTAGGGCAAGTGTCGCGACGATGCTTGAAGCTGGATTGGTTACTCAAAATGACCTGGTTATCGGAAAATCAGATTCGTTACTGGCGGGAGCGTGGCTTCGCGTCGTTCTGCCGAAACCAAAAGCACCTCTGACTCTGATAGCCGAGTTAGTTTCCGATTTGAAAGTGGTCTATCAGGATAATGACATTGTCGTTGTCGATAAACCTGCCGGGGTCGCAGCACATCCTTCGGTTGGCTGGGACGGCCCATCTGTTGGTGGAGCCCTGCTAGCTTTGGGAATTACGATGTCGACGGGCGGGGTTGCCGAACGTCAGGGAATTGTCAGTCGTTTAGATGTGGGTACAAGCGGCTTGATGGTTCTTACCAGAACCGAAATCGCCTATTCAAGGATGAAGCAGGCCTTTCGTGACCGCGTGGTTGATAAGACATACCACGCCTTGGTTCAAGGCCATCCTGACCCAAGTTCAGGAACCATTGATGCTCCGATAGCCAGGCACCCCAAACATGAATATAAGTTCACTGTCGCAAAGGACGGAAAACCCTCCGTCACCCACTACAAGACTCTTGAAGCCTTTAAAGCTGCTTCACTTTTGGAGATAGAACTGGAAACCGGCAGAACGCATCAAATACGAGTGCATTTTTCTGCCTTTAAACACCCTCTGGTTGGTGACACCCTATACGGATGTGATCCAAAGTTGGCTGGAAAACTTGGTATGCAGAGGCAGTGGCTTCACGCGGTTAAACTAGGTTTTGTTCACCCCACAACGGGTAAATACGTAAGCTTCGAATCTGAATATCCAGCAGATTTAGTTCAGAGCCTAGCCCTGCTTCGCGGGGAGTAGTCGAGACGGTGTTTCTGCGTCCGATAGCACAGGTCCGAAGTATGCTATTGCCCCGAACCCCAAAAGTGAAGAGTAAGCCTGATGTCCAGTAGTGATAACTTCGTGCACCTGCACGTCCACACTGACTATTCCATGCTTGACGGTGCGGCTAAAGTCGATGAACTTTTGGATAAAGCCGTTGAATTGAAAATGCCAGCGATCGCTATAACCGATCACGGTAATAACTTTGGAGCTTGGGACTTTTGGAATCAAGCCAAAGCCAGAGGGATTAAACCAATCATCGGCATTGAAGCTTACTTGGCACCGGGTTCTAGGTTAGATAAATCTAAGACCACTTGGGCTGACGGTGGCGAAGACGACATTTCTAAAGGCTCTTACACTCACTTAACCATGCTCTCTACAGACAACGAGAGCATGTTCAACCTGTTTAAGCTCTCTTCATATGCCTGGCTTGAGGGTTACTACTTTCAACCGCGCATG
The DNA here is from genome assembly GCA_030832065.1 of Rhodoluna sp. Classification (GTDB taxonomy): domain Bacteria; phylum Actinomycetota; class Actinomycetes; order Actinomycetales; family Microbacteriaceae; genus Rhodoluna. The sequence goes on from JAURJV010000024.1 coordinate 6,800, forward strand.
GACCGCGAATTGCTTTCTAAATATGCCAAGGGGATAGTAGCCACTACAGGTTGCGCCAGTGGTGAAGTTCAAACCCGTATTCGACTTGGGCAATACGATAAGGCTCTGGAGACCGCCGCCGAATTTAGAGACATCTTTGGTAAAGAAAATTACTTTGTCGAAATCATGGACCACGGGGCTGGAATCGAAAAGCGCACCTTTGCTGACTTGATCAGGCTTTCTAAAGATCTCGGCATTCCGTTGTTGGCTACCAATGACACACACTACACGGAACCAGCGCATGCCGAAGCACAAGAAGCCCTACTCTGCATTCAAACCGGCACCAAGCTATCTGATGAGAAGAGATTTAAGTTCTCTGGCAGCGGTTACCACCTGAAGAGCGCCAAAGCGATGCGAGAGTTGTTCGCCGACTATCCAGAGGCTTGCGATAACACGCTTTTGATTGCTGAACGAGCAGACATCAGTTTCCAGGAGAGAAACCTGATGCCAAGATTTGCAGTTCCTGAGGGCCACACCGAGGCTAGTTGGTTTGAGGCTGAAGTTGCCAGAGGCATGAAGGAACGATTCGGAACGAACATTCCGGTTGAGTATCAGCAGCGAGTCGCCTACGAGGTCGAGGTAATTCGCAACATGAACTTCCCCGGCTACTTCTTGGTGGTTGCCGATTTCATCGCTTGGGCGAGAGCGCAGGGGATTAGGGTCGGTCCTGGTCGTGGTTCGGCGGCTGGCTCGCTGGTGGCTTACGCTCTCGGCATCACTGCACTGGATCCGATTAAGTACGATTTGCTTTTCGAGCGTTTTCTGAACCCAGGTCGTGTCAGCCTGCCAGATATCGATGTTGACTTCGATGATCGCAGACGCGGTGAAGTTATCCGTTACGTTTCAGAGAAGTACGGAGATGACCGAGTTGCACAGATTATTACCTACGGAACCATTAAGGCGAAGCAGTCGCTAAAGGATGCTGCCCGAGTCCTCGGAATGGATTACGCAGTTGGTGAGAAACTTACCAAGGCAATGCCACGTATGGTTCTTGGTAAAGACATGACGCTCAGCGAGATGGTTACTGATCCGAAGGCACGCAAGGCACCGGTAAGTATTATCGAGGAGACTGAGGATGACTTCGACGAAGACCCGGTTGAATTTGAGGCATTGGTTGTTAATGCTCCAACTGATTCAACCTCTAGGTATAAAGAAGCTGCCGAGTTTAGGAAAATCTTGGAAGAGGACCCTCAAGCAAAAGCAGTGTTTGATCTAGCTAGAGGATTGGAAGGGCTGAAACGCCAAACCAGCGTCCACGCAGCCGGCGTCATCATGTCCGCTGAGCCTTTGATAAACGTCTTACCGGTAATCCGTCGAGACGATGATGGCGCTATCATCACCGCCTTTGCACAGACGGCTTGTGAAAAGCTCGGTTTGGTCAAGATGGATTTTCTTGGACTGCGCAACCTTACAGTTCTGGACCGAGCGCTAGAAAACGCCAAGAGCAATCGCGGTATTGAAGTTGTTTTAGAGGACCTAGATCTCGATGGTGATCCGCTCACCTATGAAATGTTGTCTAGGGGAGACACCCTCGGCGTATTCCAGCTCGATGGCGGACAGATGCGATCGCTGCTTAGAATCCTAAAGCCCTCCAAATTCGAGCACATCTCAGCAGCCATCGCGCTCTATCGGCCGGGGCCTATGGGTATGGGCTCACACACTTCCTATGCTCATCGTAAGAATGGTGAAGAGCAGAACATTCCGGTACACCCAGAATTAGCTGAGCCACTTTCAGCAATTCTTGATCCAACCTACGGCTTGATCGTTTATCAGGAGCAGGTGATGGCAGTGGCTCAGCGAGTCGCTAATTTCTCCTTAGCCAAAGCAGATGACTTGCGCAAAGCCATGGGTAAAAAGAAGAAAGAAGAACTCGACGATCTGAAGTTGGACTTTACCGAAGGCATGCGAAGCAACGGTTTTCATGATGAGGCTATAAATAAACTTTGGGGAACTCTGCTACCTTTCGCCGACTACGCCTTCAATAAAGCTCACTCAGCTGCCTACGGAGTGCTTTCATACTGGACTGCTTACATGAAGGCAAACTTCCCCCAGGAATACATGGCGGCACTGTTAACTTCGGTCAAAAGCAACCGAGATCGACTTGGAGTTTACCTGAGTGAGGCTAGAAGAGCCGGAATTCTAGTTTTACCGCCAGATGTCAACGATTCAATTGCCGATTTCCAGGCAGTAGGAAAGGACATTAGATTCGGGCTCGAAGCCATCAGAAATGTTGGTGGCGGTGTCGTCGAAGAGATTATCAGGTCCAGAGAAACACAGGGTCGGTTCGTTTCTTTCCAGGATTTCCTCGCCAAAGTGCCAGCCTCTGTTTGCACTCGTAAAGTCATTGAATCTCTGATTAAGGCTGGCGCTTTTGACAGCTTTGGCATTTCCAGAAGAGCTCTCTACTCAGTGCACGAGCAAGCTATTGAAACAGCCATCAAGGAGAAGAAGTCAAAGGACACTGGTGAAATGGACCTCTTCGGCGACTTTGAAGAGGAGACTACTGCAGCCAAAATTGAAAACGTTGAGGAATGGCCAAAGCGCCAACTGCTATCGCTAGAGCGCGAGATGCTCGGTCTATACATCAGCGATCATCCGCTGCGCGGAGCTGAAAGCGTCATTACTGGAAGCGCTACCGAATCGATTGCCTCATTCAATACCAGGAAGAACTTCGTCGATTCAGAAGCAGTAACCCTTAGCGGCTTGATCACAAACGTTGAGGTCAAGACTGCTAGAAGTTCTGGAAATGTCTACGCCAATGTCACAATTGAGGACCTTGAAGGCGAGACGACGTTGATGATTTTCACGAAGGCCTATCAAGCTCACGCCGAAATTCTCAAAGTGGACACCATCGTTGCTGTTCGAGGCAGAATGAGACCGCGTGATGACGGGTTTAGTTTGAACGTTTCGGATGTAATTGTTTTAGAAAGAGACAGTAAAGTTTTTGTTGGCCCACTCAGGCTTTTTATCGCAGAACACCTTGCCACTAAAGCAAATGTAGAACAGTTGGATAAAATTCTTTCTCGATACCCAGGTCAAACAGAAGTCATTCCGGTGATTACTTCTGGTGGACAGGAAACTGAATATAAAATCAAGCACAAAGTCTTTGTCAGCGAGAGTTTAATTTCTGAAATCAAGCAATACTTTGGCGTTAGCGTTTTAGGTAGCGCTAAGCAAATCGATTTAGCTCAACCGTTCACCGGGGATGACGTAACCCCTCTGGTGGTAGAGCAGGCTGGGCAACTCTTCGGCGAGTAGCCCGCTCTCAATCTCAACAATAAAGACAGCATTAGATTCAACCTCAACAAACTGCCTAACCTTGCAGATCAAAACCGCATTTAGTTTTTTGAATATCGGCAGGTCATGTTTGTTCTCTCGATACCAATCATCTTCAATGAAACGTTTGGTGTGATCGGCTGCCATCTTTTTAGATAGCTCCAGCGATTCTTGGTTCAACATAGATATGGCGACAAACTTTGATTCACGCAGAGCAGGCCAACTGCTTGCTCCTCTGGCTACGTTAAATGTTGCAAGGGCAGGAGTGGATCCAAGCGAGGTAACACTTGTCGCAGTAAAGCCGACCGGCTTACCAGTCGGGTCGTTTAGCGTAATGAGACAAACCCCGGAGGCGTGCCTGCGGAAGGCCTGCTTTAGAGCTTCTGTGGCGTCGGTTATCTCTTGCACGTCTAACTTTCTTATCGAGTGGTTAAGGCTAACTTATCGGCTCTCTGCTCGTGTCAGAGGCCCTCTATAGAGTTGCTGAATCCCCACAAAGTTTGCCTTGGCAGGGGAGATTTTGTAACAAAAAGGTTAAATCTTTGGTTGAAGGTTAGGGTTTTTTGCAAAAAATGGCGTATTTACGGGCAACACGCCGTCAAAGCAAGATACTAGGTTAATTACTTAAAAAACCACAAGATATAGGGACGGAGAAAGCAAATATTCCCACATCTTGTGTGTATAGTTGAGTTCTCATGACCCTAAATCAGCCCAAAAAGGCCTTATTTCCTAGGAGGAAGCGTGCACTGTCCATTCTGTCGCCATGCGGACTCCAGGGTCATCGACTCAAGAACTTCTGAGGACGGATCATCGATTCGTCGCAGAAGGGAATGCCCTGAATGTGGACAGCGTTTCTCTACAAGTGAGACAGCAAGCCTCGCTGTAACCAAGCGTGGCGGCACATCGGAACCTTTCAGTCGCGAGAAAATCGTGGCTGGTGTTCGGAAAGCATGTCAGGGAAGACCGGTCACTGAAGACGATCTAGCCCGTTTGGCTCAGACCGTTGAAGAGACCATTAGAGCTACCGGAGTTGCTCAGGTGGAAGCTCAGGAGGTCGGTCTGGCCATCCTGGAACCACTTAGAAAGCTCGATGAGGTAGCTTTCATGAGATTTGCCAGCGTCTACCAAGAATGGGAAACGTTGGAAGACTTTGAGGCTGCTATCGCAGTCCTAAAAGTTGAAAGAGAAAACCAAGCTTCGAGTACTGCAAAGTAATCGAGAAAAAAACTAAAAAATAAAGAAGAAGAAAGGCACCAAATGACAGACACATCGGCATACACCGACGCCGGTAACGCTGGTCAAGGACGTAAAGGTCTCAAGATTGAGCGTATCTACACAACCGAGGGAGTACATCCTTACGACCAGGTCAACTGGGAGTACCGTGACGTGGTCCAGACCAACTGGAAGACTGGCGAAACTATTTTCGAACAGCGCGGTTGTGAATTCCCAGAGTTCTGGAGCGTAAACGCATCTACCATCGTGACCACAAAGTATTTCCGTGGAGCAATGGGAACTGCAGCTCGCGAATTTAGCTTGCGTCAGCTGATCGACCGGGTCGTTAAGACTTACACCCAGGCTGGTCGCGATCACGCTTACTTTGCTACCGAAGAGGATGCAACCATCTTCGAGCACGAGCTAACCTTCATGTTGCTCAACCAGGTCTTCTCATTCAACTCACCAGTGTGGTTCAACGTTGGCACCTCGAGTCCTCAGCAGGTTTCTGCTTGCTTCATTTTGTCGGTGGACGACTCGATGGAATCAATTCTGAACTGGTACCGCGAAGAGGGAATGATCTTCAAGGGTGGATCAGGTGCTGGTCTAAACCTTTCCAGAATCCGTTCCTCTAAGGAACTTCTTCGTTCATCAGGCGGCTCGGCTTCTGGCCCAGTTTCCTTCATGCGTGGTGCTGATGCATCTGCAGGAACCATCAAGTCTGGTGGTGCGACTCGTCGTGCTGCAAAGATGGTTGTTCTTGACGTTGATCACCCAGACATCGAAGAGTTCGTCGAGACTAAGGCTCGCGAAGAGGACAAGATTCGTGTTCTTCGTGACGCTGGTTATGACATGGAACTTGGTGGCAAGGACATCAACTCTGTTCAGTACCAGAACGCAAACAACTCAGTTCGCGTTAACGAAGAGTTCATGCGCGCAGTTGAGCACGGAACCACTTTTGGTCTTCGTGGTCGCACCACAGGTGAGGTTATTGAAGAAGTTCAGGCTCGCGAACTTTGGGACAAGATTGCTCTAGCCGCTTGGGCTTGTGCGGACCCAGGTATCCAGTACGACGACATCATCAACGACTGGCACACCACTCCAGAGTCAGGTCGCATCACAGCATCTAACCCATGTTCTGAATACATGCACCTAGACAACTCTTCATGTAACTTGGCCAGCTTGAACCTTCTGAAGTTCCTAAACCCAGACGGCTCATTCGACGCTGAGAAGTTCACCAAGGCAAGCGAATTGATCATCACTGCGATGGACATCTCAATCTGCTTCGCTGACTTCCCAACCGAGAAGATTGGTGAGACCACCCGTGCGTACCGTCAGCTAGGTATTGGTTACGCCAACCTAGGTGCGTTGCTGATGGCAATTGGTCTTCCATACGACTCAACCGAAGGTCAGGCACTGGCTGCAGCTATCACCTCATTGATGACTGCTGCTTCATACCGCAGATCAGCTGAACTAGCAGGTGTTGTTGGAACCTACGAAGGCTACCCACAGAACAAGACTGGCCACGACAGAATCATGCGCAAGCACGAAGCAGCTAACGCCAACTTGCGTGCGGTGACCGAAGTTGACCGCGCAGTGTTAGATGCTGCTACTCGTCAGTGGGCGCTAAACACCGAGATTGGTTCACGCAACGGCTGGAGAAACTCACAGGCTTCATTGCTTGCTCCTACCGGAACTATTGGTTTCATGATGGACTGTGACACTACCGGTATCGAGCCAGACTTCTCATTGGTGAAGTACAAGAAGCTTTCAACTGGTGGTTCGATGCAGATTGTTAACCAGACAATCCCATTCGCACTGCACCGTCTTGGTTACTCTCAGGAGACCATCGAAGCAATCGTTGATTACATCAGCGCTAATGGACACGTTGTCGACGCTCCAGGGCTCAAGAAGGAGCACTACGCAATCTTCGACACCGCTGTTGGTATTCGTGCGATTGAACCTATGGGTCACGTTCGTATGATGGCTGCAGTTCAGCCGTTCCTATCTGGAGCTATCTCCAAGACAGTGAACATGCCTGAGACTGCAACTGTTGAAGAAGTCAAGGAGATCTACTTCCAAGGCTGGAAGATGGGTCTAAAGGCTCTTGCTATCTACCGCGACAACTGTAAGGTTGGTCAGCCACTTAGCGATGCTAAGGCTAAGACCGAAACCAAGCCAACCGCAGCAGCTGCAGCTGACATGTCACACCCAGTTCGTAAGCGTTTGCCTAAGTCACGTCCATCCTCAACCACTTCATTCACTGTTGGTGGAGCTGAGGGTTACATGACTGCCGGAACCTATCCTGATGGTGTTCTTGGTGAGGTATTCCTAAAGCTCGGTAAGCAGGGTTCGACGCTCGCCGGTGTTATGGATGCCTTCTCGATCGCTGTTTCGATTGGTCTTCAGTACGGTGTTCCTCTAGAGACCTACGTGCAGAAGTTCACCAACGTTTCATTCGAACCAGCTGGTTTGACTGATGACGCTGACATTCGCATGGCCAAGTCATTGATGGACTACATCTTCCGTCGTCTAGCAATTGACTACTTACCAACCGAAACCCGTCAGGCACTTGGCATCAACACCGCAGCTGAGCGTTCAGCAGCGCTGGATGCCTCTGGTAGCTACCCGGCAACTGGCCCAGTCGCAACACCAGAATTGGTGATTGAGCCAGTGGTTGTCGAGAAGACACCGGTTATCGAACTGAAGATGGAGGAGACCAAGGTCGAGTCAACTCGTCAGGTTCACTCATCAGCAGAACTATTCGACATGCTGCAGGGAACCGAATCTGATGCTCCACTGTGTTTCAGCTGTGGAATCAAAATGAGACCATCTGGTTCATGCCACGTCTGTGAAGGCTGTGGATCAACCAGCGGTTGTAGCTAAACCGAAAAAGAATTAGGGCCGGCACTTTGTGCCGGCCCTTTTCTTTATCCGCAGGTAATCTTGTTCTCGTGCTGTATTCCTTCATCTTTCGAGTCTTTCTAAGTCGCTTAGACGCCGAGCAGGCTCACCACTTAGGAATGTTTGCGCTTCGGCTCGCCGGTTCGCTTGGTCTCACCAAGTTAATGCGCAAGAAAGACTCTGTGAAAATTCAAGTGATGGGCTTGGAATTTTACGGTCCTTTTGGGGTGGCGGCTGGTTTCGATAAAAATGCTGTCGCGGTGATCCCGCTAGGGGAAATTGGTTTCTCCCATGTTGAGGTGGGAACTATTACGGCCCTCCCACAACCGGGGAACGAAAAGCCAAGGCTGTTCCGACTTAAAGATGATCGAGCACTCATCAACCGAATGGGATTCAACAACGACGGCGCTGAAGTAGTTTCTAAGCGTTTAGCTCAGTTGCGAACATCGAGCGAGAGACTTCCTATCATCGGTGTAAATATCGGTAAAAGTAAAGTAGTTGAACTGGAAGACGCCGTAGCCGACTATCAAATGAGCGCAAGGCTGTTGGCCCCATACGCTGACTATTTAGCAGTCAATGTTAGTTCTCCTAATACGCCTGGACTTCGCGCTCTTCAAGAAACTAAGGCACTCAAGCCCATTCTTGAAACTGTGATGAAAGAATCGCTAGGCAAACCAGTGTTGGTCAAAATAGCTCCAGACTTGGTTGACGAAGACATCATTGCGGTTTGTGAATTGGCAAACAGGCTAGGACTTGCTGGCCTGATAGCAACGAATACGACAATTTCTAGAGCTGGGTTGACTTCCAAAGGAGTTGAGGAGATGGGCTCTGGCGGATTATCGGGTGCGCCACTGAATGCCAGATCGCTTGAAGTTCTAAAGCTAATTCGTAAGCACGTTGCCAAAGATTTTGTTGTTATTTCGGTTGGGGGAGTAGAGACAAAAGATCAGGTTCAGCAAAGGCTAGAAGCCGGTGCAAACCTTGTTCAGGGATACACCGGCTTTATCTACTATGGCCCGTTTTGGGCTCGCAGATTAAACTAGTCGAGCTTCAGGGGCTCTAGTTTCTTTAGGGTCACTCACGATTATTGGCTTCAGAATATCTGTGACTTTGTCCATCACTTCTTTAGGAATAGCCACACCGACAGCCCCAATGTTTGAAGATATCTGATCAGGTGAAGTTGCACCCACGATAGCTCCAGCAACGTTGCTGTTTTGCAGCACCCAAGCAAGTGAGAATTGAGCCATCGTGATACCCAGTTCATCTGCCAGCGGCTTTAGCTGCTGAACGCGCGTTAGAACGTCATCGGTAAGAAGCTTCTGGATGAAACTATTCACCTTGTCGTTTGCTGCTCTGGAATCCTGCGGAACCGGCTGGCCTGGTAGATACTTACCGGTTAGAACACCCTGTGCCATAGGTGACCA
>JAURJV010000025.1 GCA_030832065.1 Rhodoluna sp.
GACGGGGGTGCTAACATCACTGATTACAAAGTGGAATACAGTCTCGATGGTTCCACCTGGTCAACTGTGACTAAGAGTTCATCAACTTCAACCAACTACACCATTACTTCGCTACTGCCCGGTCGCGCCTACAGTTTTAGAGTCTCAGCATTGAACTCTGTCGGTTACAGCCTCAAATCTGATACTGCTGTTTCAACCACGCTCACCACTATCCCTGGTGCACCAAAGACACTTACTACATCAGCTATTACATCGAGCTCAATGAGTCTGGCTTGGCTAGCACCAGACAGTGATGGTGGAAGTTCAATTACCGGATATCTGATTGAGATCAGTGAGGACCTAGGAGCCAGTTGGAGTTCACTGGGTGAAGTCGCTGGCAACACAAGAACTTTCCAGCTACAGAATCTCTCCCCAGCTAAGCGCTACCAATTCAAAGTCACCGCTGAAAACATCAACGGCAACGGTTCATCATCCACCGTGCTTTCAGCCACAACTCTTGCAGCCTTAGCCAGTAACCCAAGGAATCTAACTACTGAGACCTTGAGTTTCTCCAGCATCCTGTTGAACTGGGACATTCCGGAAACAGACGGTGGTGCGGCGATTACTGACTACCGAATAGAGATCAGCTCGAACGCTGGCTCAACCTGGACAACAATTACTAGGAGTGCTTCAACAGCAACCACCTACACCGTCCTAAACCTGCTACCCGGAAAAACCTATAGCTTCCGCGTTGCCGCTCTGAACTCAGTTGGACTTTCACTAAAAGGTGAAGCGGCTATTGCAACTACTTTGACCACCACTGCAAGTGCACCAAAAACCCTGTATTCCAGTGAAGTCACACCAATATCGCTTACCCTTGGCTGGCTAGCTCCGGAAAGTAACGGTGGTAGCGCTATCACCGGTTACAACGTTCAAATCAGTTCTGATTTAGGTGCAACGTGGACACTTCTAACCGGGACTCCAGTTACCGCGCTAACTCTTCCGGTTGCCTCACTTGAGGCAGCTAAGCGCTACCAGTTCAAAGTAACCGCACTAAACGAAAATGGTTTAGGAGCAGCCTCAACAGTATTCTCGGTCACTACGCTTTCACTTAAAGTTCCTTTAGCTCCAGCATCTGTTCGAGTTAGTAACCTGAAGTCCACATCGGTTTCCATTTCTTGGGCTGCAGTTTCGATGACCCCTAAGGTAACTAACTACTTGGTCGATATTTCTAATGACGGAATAATTTGGAGCGTAGTTGCTAAGAAAGTTTCCACTACACCATCGGTAGCACTCTCGGGACTAAAGCCCGGGGCTAAGTACTGGTTCAGAGTGGCTGCTGTAAACATTGATGGTAAAGGTGAATTCGAATATGGAGACTTCACAACCCTAGCTACAGTCAGCCTTCCGGTAACTAACCTTAGGACATCTCAGATAACCAGCAACTCATTTACTCTGTCTTGGACCAAACCAAGTTTCGACGGTGGATCACCGATTACCGACTACATCATTGAAATAAATGGTGGGGGATTGATTTGGGCTCCAGTTGAACATGAACCAACCACCACAACCAGCATCACCATCACTGGATTGAAAGTAGTCACCAAATACACAGTCAGAGTAAAAGCAGTCAACGCAGTTGGTATCTCAAAGGTTAGTTCCAACTCAGCTGCCACAACACTTGCCACAGTTCCTCACGCACCCACCGGGCTAAAAGTAAAGTCGCTAACAACAACAGCACTGGTCCTGACTTGGACTGCCCCTGGCAATGGCGGCTCAGCCATAACCAGCTATCTTGTCGAATACTCCCTAGATCAGGGAATCACCTGGAAAACCTTCACTAACAGCACGGTCACTACCCCAACTATCACCTTGAAGGGACTGAAAGCCAAGACTGGTTACTTGTTTAGAATCTCGGCCAAAAATGGCGTCGGGTATTCGGTTCCAGGGAGCTTTTTTTCTGTGGTCACCCCTTAGACATAAGGAAAAAGGCTCACAATCCAAATTGTTTTAATTGACACGGCCTAAGATCTGGCAAAAGTCTGTGAGATCATATACGATCCTTTTAGGAGAGTCATGGCAAAGAAAAAAATTGTAGGAACCGTCGCTGAGTTGTTTGCTGGCGTGGGAGGTTTTCGTATTGGCCTGGATAAAGCTGGCCTCCAGACGGTTTTTTCCAATCAGTGGGAACCTTCTACCAAGACCCAGCACGCTTCTAGCGTTTACATTTCGAATTTTGGGGATGTCGGTCACTCGAATGAAGATATTAAAGTTGTGGTGGACAGACTCACTTCAGGGAAGTCAAAAGACATTCCAAAAGTCGATGTAGTGGTTGGTGGGTTCCCTTGTCAGGACTATTCAGTGGCTAAGTCGTTGAATTCATCCAAAGGTCTAGAAGGTAAAAAAGGTGTCTTGTGGTGGTCTATTTACAGTCTGGTTGCCCATCACAAACCTAAGTTCGTATTTCTTGAAAATGTAGATCGTCTGCTCAAGTCACCAGCATCGCAACGGGGGAGAGATTTTGCAATCATGCTTCGAACCCTGGGAGATCTTGGTTACACGATTGAGTGGCGCTTGATGAACGCAGCGGAGGAGGGATTCCCTCAAAGGAGAATAAGAGTTTTTATAGTTGCCACGCGGAATGATTTAGCTAAGTGGAAAAAAACTGATGCCCAGTCATATATGTTTAAATCTGGTGTCTTGGCCAGGGCGTTTAAATACAGTCCCGTTCTAATTTCAGACCCATTTGAGCTGGAAAGTGATCCAGCCGTAATTACAAAAAACTTTAATAAGTCCGGCAAGAGCAGTCCATTCCTAGATACAGGTGTATACCGCGAAGGAAAAGTTTGGACGGCTAAGACCAAGTCTGACTATTCTGGCAAGAAATTGACCTTGGGGGACATAATTGTTGACTCGAAGGATGTCCCAAGCGAGTACTGGGTAGATGAAAATCGTCTTGCTGAATGGGAGTACCTAAAAGGTGCAAAATCAATAGCACGGACTCATAAAGCATCAGGCGTCGAGTACTACTATGCCGAAGGCAAGATGGCATTCCCAGATTCTCTAAATAAGCCAAGTAGAACAATCTTGACTGGGGAAGGCGGTAATACTCCCTCCCGTTTCAAACACATTATTAAAGTTGGATCCCGTTATAGGAGGCTTTTGCCTATTGAACTTGAAAGGTTAAACGGCTTTCCTGACAACTGGACCGCGGTGGGAGCCGATGGCGAACAAATTAGCGATGCCAGACGAGCGTTTTTTATGGGAAATGCCTTAGTAACAGGGCTAATCGAAAAAGTTGGAAAAGTTATCGCTGCAGATCTAGGCAAATAAATCTACTTTAAGTTCACTATAGAACCAAAATTCTGGTTTCCACGTTTTTCTACAAACATTCTGAAAGTTCGGGGTGCTTCTAATCCGATAATCAGAACTGGGACAGTGAGTATATTACGTAAAGGTTTCAGATTTGAAATGAACTGATCATAGGTTCCAATTGCACTGTCAAAACCACCAGCTTGTTTGAGACCATCCGTTGCACAAATTACAATCCCTAAACCAGTCTGAATTCTTTTCGGAACATGGTTAATTTCTGAAGCAATCACTGGTTTTAGCAAATTCCAAGCTATCGACCCTCCGTGATTGAAAGCAACCTCAATCGATATCCCACTTTCAACGCTTTTTGAAGAGTTATTCACGTCTAGGTCGGTTAGGTCCACGCGTTTTGCGAAGTCAAGTCTCCAAGTGTGTTCGCCGTATTCGGACTCACCAAAAATGTAGCTTTCAGCAGTCCAGCCAAGATCTGTGAACTCATCTTTTAATAGTGAATTAATTGATCTGGACAAACTTTTGGTGGGTTGGCCTTCGTAGTGACTTCGAAAGTGGTCAGCTAGCCTGTCCTCCGTGACGTTTTTTATTGCAGTTTGGATTTCACTCCATAGGTGCGAATACTCTTCTACACCTTCTAGAATTTCCAAAGCGTGCCTATGGCTGTGGTATCTGAATTCCATTATTCCCCTTTGTATTTACCCCAAAAGTCTAAGTTGCTCAACAGACATTTGCGGAGTGTGTGCCAAACTTGACTTATGGCCAAAGACATCAACCCTCCCAGAGGTATGCGAGACTTTCTGCCTGCTGAGAAGGCTAAGCGGGAGAGAGTGCTGGGGTTAATAAGGGGTGTTTTCTCGTCCTTTGGGTTCCAGGAAGTTGAGACTCCTGCTTTAGAGAATCTAGATCGTCTAACCTCAGGCCAGGGTGGCGATAACGAGAAGCTGGCCTTTAGGGTTATGAAGCGTGGGGCTGAATTAGAGAGCGCTTTGGAATCTAACGTTGATTCTGACTCTTTGGCTGATTTGGGTCTTCGTTTTGATCTAACTGTTCCGCTGACCAGATTCTATGCAAGTAATAGGTCTTCGTTGCCTTCAGTTTTTAAAGCTATTCAGATGGGTCCAGTTTGGCGAGCAGAGCGACCACAAAAAGGTCGTTACCGTCAGTTTGTCCAGTGTGATATTGACATCATCGGTGATGACTCAGTTATTGCTGAGGTTGAATTGGTAACAGCAACCCTTGCTACTTTGAAAGCTCTGGGTTTAGGAAACTCCGTTATCCGGGTTAACCATCGTTCACTGCTAACTTCACTTCTAACGGGTTTTGGTGTTTCTACTGATGGTCTTGGTAAGGCAATGATCATCATCGATAAGTTAGACAAGATTGCAGCTGAAGGTGTGGTTGCCGAACTTCGCGAGGAGTTCGGTGATGCTATCGCTGATAAAGCGAAGAGCTGGTTGGCTGCTGTAGACACTTCAGTAATCCCGGTCGAACTTGAGGAATTATTTAGCGTCGTTGAAAAGGGAAGCCTGAGGTTTGACCCAACCCTGGTTAGAGGAATGGGTTATTACACCGGAACTATTTTTGAAATTGAACACCCAGATTCTGGTTTAGCTATCGGTGGCGGCGGACGTTATGACGGCATGGTTGGTAGATGGCTAGGAACTGATGTTCCAGCAGTTGGTATTTCACTTGGCTTTGACCGAGTAGTTGAATTGTTTGAAGACCCAGCTAAGCCTTCTGGTGTTGTTTTAGTTATGGAAGATGGCTCTGCAGAGGTGTTGACTAAAGCCTTGGCGTTCCAGAAAGAGCTGATTGCTAAGGGAATGCAGGTTCGCCTTGAGGTAAGACCGAAGCGGTTGAACCTACTGTTGGATTCCATGGCGGCCAATGGCTTCAGCCAGTTCGCTTTTGTGGATGCCGCCACTACAGCCTTAGATCTAAAGCCCATAGCCTAGGGCTAAACTTTAGGTAGAAACTTAAGAGGAGAACCATGTCCATTATTGATGCCATCGGCGCCAGAGAAATACTTGACTCTAGAGGTAACCCAACTGTTGAGGTTGAGGTTTTACTTACTGACGGTAGTTTCGGCAGGGCTGCAGTTCCTTCAGGTGCTTCCACTGGTGCTTTTGAGGCTCACGAGTCACGTGATGGTGACAAGAAGCGTTACCTGGGCAAAGGTGTTCTAAACGCAGTTAAGGCTGTGATTGACCAGATCGGTCACGAAGAGACTGGCCTCATTGACTTTGATTCACTAGACCAGAGACTGGTTGATTCTGCTCTGATACGTATGGATGGAACTCCAACCAAGTCTCACCTAGGTGCTAACGCGATTCTCGGTGTTTCACTGGCTAATGCCAGAGCTGCCGCTGAATCTTCAGGGCTACCTCTATATCGTTACCTCGGCGGGCCTAACGCCTATACGCTCCCGGTTCCACTGATGAACATCATCAACGGTGGTGCGCACGCTGACAATGGTGTTGATATCCAGGAGTTCATGATTGTTCCAATCGGTTTTGACTCTTTCTCTGAGGCACTGCGTGCCGGTGCTGAGGTGTATCACTCACTGAAGTCACTGCTTCACTCCAAAAGTTTGGCTACCGGTCTTGGTGACGAAGGTGGCTTGCTCCTAACCTGGCTAACAACCGAGCCGCTCTTGAACTTATTAGTGAAGCTGTTGGTAATGCCGGTTACACCATCGGTAAGCACTTTGGGCTAGCGCTCGATGTTGCAGCTACCGAGTTCTATGACGAGAAGTCAAAGACCTACAAGTTTGAAGGTAAGGCAACTACCACTGCTGAAATGATCAAATACTACGAAGGTTTGGTTGCTGACTTCCCACTGGTTTCGATTGAAGATCCACTGGCTGAAGATGACTGGGATGGTTGGACTGCTATCACAGCTGCACTGGGTGACAAAGTTCAGCTAGTCGGTGATGACCTGTATGTAACCAACCCTGAGCGTTTGCAAAAAGGCATCGATCTCAAAGCCGGTAATGCAATCTTGGTAAAGGTCAATCAGATTGGAACTCTGACTGAGACTTTGGATGCTGTTGCCTTAGCTCAGCGCTATGGCATGAAGGCCATCATCTCTCACCGTTCCGGTGAAACCGAGGACACTTTTATTGCTGACTTAGCTGTTGCTACTAACGCTGGACAGATTAAGACTGGTGCTCCGGCTCGAAGTGAAAGGGTTGCTAAATACAACCAGTTGCTTCGTATCGAAGAAGAACTTCAGGATTCCGCTTACTACCCAGGTGTCAATGCTTTCCCTAGATTCAAGAAGTAATGAAACTTAGAAACCTCAAAGCTAAATCACCAAAACGGGCCAGGAACTTTTCCTGGACTCCTTCTTCGGCTGTGACAATCGGTATTTTGGTGTTCGGTGTGGTGATGGTTGGTCCTAATCTCGGTGAGTTCTTCACGATGCAAACTCAGATTGCTCAATTGAAAGCCAAACTGGAGTCAGCTAAAACTCATTTGACTGATCTCACTGAAGAAAAGAAGCGCTGGGATGACCCAGTGTTCATTAGGGCTCAAGCTAGAGACAGACTGTTTTATGTAGTGCCAGGTGAAATAAGCTACCTGGTCCTAGATGCCGATGGGCTAAATCTTTCAGACACTTCTGGAACGGTCGGAGCCATGTTGGCTAAGCAGAAGAACAACACCAATTTTTCCCAAACCATAGGAACCACCAAGAACGACTGGGCCAAGGGACTGCTGCAATCTGTGGTTCAAGCTGGGCTTGACCAGCCTTTGGATTCCAACGGCAAACCTTCAGCTAATAAGTAGATGGCTATCACCGAGGCAACCGAGGCAGATCTAGCCGAGATGCGTAAGCAACTGGGCAGGCCGATGCGAGATGTCCTAGGGGTCGCTGCCAGGTGTGTTTGCGGTAAGCCGCTGGTGGTTCAAACCAAGCCGAGGCTGAGTTCCGGTGAGCCTTTCCCCACCTTTTACTATCTGACCCACCCAGCGCTAACCTCAGCCCTGTCCACCCTTGAGGGAGCAGGTTTCATGGCCCAGTTGCAGCAGCGACTAGCCGATGAGCCCGAGTTGGCTGAGGCTTACCTGAAGGCTCACGAGAGCTATCTGGCTGAGCGGGAGCAGATCATGGTGGTAGCTGAGACAGAGGGGATCAGTGCCGGTGGGATGCCAACTAGAGTCAAGTGTCTGCATGCCCTGGCTGGACATGCACTGGCTAAAGGGCCGGGGGTAAATCCGATAGGAGATATTGCTCTGGCGGAGATTGGCTTTGACCACAAGGCCTGCCTGTGCAGGGAGTAATATCTATTTGGCGCATTGAAGCGCAATATTTTTGCTCAAAATCACAACCTTGAGGAACCCTTAGCATGCAGAAAATCTTGATCATTGGTGGCGGTTACGCCGGCTTCTACACAGCCTTCAAACTGGAGAAGTATCTAACCAAAGGCGAGGCTGAGGTTACCTTGGTTGATCCACTGCCATACATGATCTACCAGCCCTTCCTGCCAGAAGTTGTTGCCGGTTCTATTGAAGCTCGTCACACCGTCGTCTCTCACCGTAGACACCTAAAAAACACCAACATCGTTAACGGCAAGATGACCAAGATTGATCACGCTGCTAAGACAGCAACGATTGAACTTGCTGGTCTCGGTGAAACCACAATGAGCTATGACCACGTTGTGATGACTGCCGGTGCAGTTTCTAGAACCTTCCCAATTCCTGGTGTTGCTGATAATGCAATTGGACTCAAGACAGTTGAAGAAGCAATTGAAATTCGTAACCGCATTCTTACCAACTTTGACAAAGCTGCAAACCTACCGGCTGGACCTGAACGTGATCGACTTTTGACCTTCGTTGTTGTCGGTGGTGGCTTTGCCGGTATCGAAGTTTATGCAGAGATGCGCAACCTTGCTTCTTATTTGCTTCGCTACTATCCAACTCTTGAGTTCAAAGATGTTAAGTTCCACCTGATTGAAGCAATGGGCAGAATCATGCCTGAGGTTTCCCAAGAGACCTCAGAGTGGGTGCTAGCCGACTTAGAGCGTCTTGGTGCTCCGATTCACCTAAACACCCAGCTGGTTTCGGCAGTTGACGGTGTAGTTGAACTATCAACCGGTGAAAAGTTTGAAAGCGATGTAATTGTTTGGACTGCCGGTGTGATGGCTTCACCGTTTGTGAAGAACACCGACCTACCGCTCGATGAGCGCGGTCGCATCATGGCGCTTCCTACCCTTCAGGTAAACAAGGACGGTGTTGCCGTTGCCGGTGCTTGGACAGCAGGAGATGTTTCAGCTGTTCCAGATCTGTCCGGTGGTGGTGTTGGTGGTTTCTGTGTTCCTAACGCTCAGCACGCTGTCCGCCAGGGCAAGCTGCTGGCTAAGAACCTAGCCGCTACTATCCGCAATGAAGGCATTGTCGAATATAAGCACAAGAACATGGGCGCTGTTGCCGGCCTTGGCCTCTACAACGGTGTCTTCCAGTCTGGAAACCTAGTGCTAAAGGGCTTCCTAGCCTGGTGCGCTCACCGTGGCTACCACGGTTTAGCCATGCCAACTTGGGAAAGAAAGCTTCGCGTGATGTTGGGCTGGTTAGCCAACCTCTTGCTAAGAAGAGACATAGTGTCTATTTCAGCTACTAAGACTCCTAGGGCAGCCTTCGAGACTTGGGCTTCTAGACCTAAGGCGTAACAAGCCGCCCCCATAGCCCAATGGCAGAGGCAGACGACTTAAAATCGTTCCAGTGTGGGTTCGAGTCCCACTGGGGGCACGCTGTTCGCTGTGAGATTACTGAATAAATGCAGGTTAGTCTCCTGTAAACCTTAGGCTTTATACATAACCATCCAACAAAGGGAGAAAAATGGATCTAGTAGCAACTCTGCTCATCGTTCTTGGGGTAGTAGCTGTAATCGGTATCTGGTTCGTCAGCATGCGAAATGGTCTGGTAAGACTAAATGTTCGCGTTGATGAGGCCTGGAGCGATATCACCGTTCAGCTCAAAAGAAGAGCAGACCTTATTCCTAACTTGATTGAGACAGTGAAGGGCTATGCCAAGCACGAGTCTGCAGTCTTCGAAAACGTAACCAAGGCACGTGCTGCCACCATCTCTGGTGCTGCCCTTGCTGACCCAACTAAGGCTGCTGAAGCTGAGAACATGCTGCAGTCAGCAATGAAGTCACTGTTTGCTGTTGCTGAAGCATATCCTCAGCTGCAGGCTTCGCAGAACTTCCTGGGTCTTCAGTCAGAGCTATCTGACACTGAAGACAAGATCATGGCAGCTCGTCGTTTTTATAACGGTGGCGTTCGTGAACTTAACACCAAGATTCAGGTTTGGCCAAACTCATTCTTTGCCAAGGGTCTTGGATTTACTAACCGTGCATTCTTTGAAGTTGCTGACCTAGCCGCTATCTCTAACGCACCGGAAGTGAAGTTCTAATACTTTATGTATTCGGCTATTGCTGCTAACAAACGAAACACAGTCTTCATAATTGTTTTCTTTGTCCTAGTTATTGGTGGACTTTCCACCTGGGCAGGTTATGTCACAGGTTACGGATCTTCAGCTTTTTACATCATTGGATTCGTAGCTCTTTACGCCCTGATTCAGTACTTCATGGCTGGTAGCTTCGCTGTTGCGGCCTCAGGTGCGGTTGAGATAACTAAGCAAGACAACCCAAGGTTATGGCGGGTAGTTGAAAACCTAGCCATAACCGAGGGTATGCCGATGCCTAATGTCTACATCATCAAAGATGAAGCACCTAACGCCTTTGCCTCCGGTAGAGATCCTAAGCACGCTGTTGTTGCGGCGACCACGGGACTATTGGCCATCATGGATGACAAGGAACTCGAAGGCGTTATGGCTCACGAGATGAGTCACGTCAAAAACTATGACATTAGAGTCTCAACCATAGTCTTTGGTCTAGTCAGTGCTGTTGGTATTTTGGCTGACTTCTTCCTAAGAATGGCTTTCTACTCAACAAACTCTCGTAGTCGTGACAACGGACAACTTGCATTGGTTATGATGGCTTTCGGTGTCGTTGCCTGGATTGTTGCAGCACTGATCGGCCCAATTGTGAGTGCAGCTGTTTCGAGACAGCGTGAGTATCTAGCTGATGCTTCAGGAGCTGAAATTACTAGGTTCCCAGATGGTTTGGCTTCTGCTCTAGGCAAGCTCAAGGAATACGGAAAGCCAATGCGCAGAGCTTCTTCTTCCATGGCTCACATGTATATCAGTGACCCGATCAAGCCTTCACTTGCTGAAAGACTCTTCTCAACTCACCCGCCGTTGGATAAGCGTATTGAACGTCTAAGCGAGATTGGTGCGAAGTTCTAAGGCTAGGTTGCCTTTCTTGATTCTGAGCACCGCTGCTAGATTGTAAACACGAAATTTATAGGGGGGTGTGTAGGGTTGTCGAATAGCACCGGAGAAGCTCTTTGCATAGAGCAACATCCTGATTTTAGGCCAGAAGCCAAGCATGTGGTTAATTTGTTGCTTGAAAACCCTGGGTACTACGCTTATTTCTTTTTCCACTCGGGTGCCTGGGCTCAAAAGCATGTCCGAGCCGAAAGTACTTATCAGTGGAGTGAGGACGATCCTGCAATCACTTGGCCAATGTTCATTTGGGACGAAAACGATTGTCTAGACACTCGCTACCCAAAATCGTCATGGAATGACGGCATTTGGAGTTTTGAAACCAATGATGACTACGTTGAATTTCTAAAGGAATTTGACAATGGAAATTGTGAATATGTAATGGAGCAGGCTGTCGGAAAATGGCGGAGCTCAAATAACGGACCGTTTGTTACACATATTGGTGAAGAGGTAAATTGCGGGGCCGGCCTTTTCAATACTGGTCCAGCCGAGGTACTTGCTCAAGCCATAGAGAAGCTAGATAGCAACGGGCATTTCGAACAATTTCTTGAGCAATTTTCGTTACCCTTCTCGCAAAAGAAACTGAGTCTGTCGCTCATACCCAATAAGTCCAAGATTCTCTGGGCGCCACTTAGCTATCCGGGTTCCTTTTCTTTGTCAGGCCAAGAACTTTTAGCCAAACAAAACGAGAATTTGCCTGAAGTTGAGCTTTGGCACTCGACGGTGGAGGAACCAACTGAGCCTGTCTACATTAGTTCTTCAGTTGATCTTCAGAATTTTCTTAGCGAGTTAATTTCATCAGCAACAACCAGTTCTCTGATCACACTCAGAGCAAAGTTACGGTTTCAAGGTTTGAAAAATCAGATTCTTAAAGCAATTTCGTCAGGTGAGCTGTTCACGGGGCTCGATAGCAAGGGGTTGAAATTGGCTATTATTCCATTCGGTGGAAGGTCTTTTTGCGTTAGTGATTAGTAACTTGGGAAATTCCCTTTAGCTTTTCTCTCCACTCTTTCGAGTTGTTGCCACTTTCTAACCTGCTCCAGATGTTTGTTTATTACTTTTACGTAAGTGGATGCCTTATTTAGAGCCTCTTCTTCGAGCCAAGCCGACTGAACTAACAGTGCTTTGTGCTGTCTATCTGACTTCAAATCTATTCGGGCGATGAGTTTGTCTTTGTGGAGGGTAGGTAGTGAGTAGTAGCCGTAGATGCGTTTTGGTTCTGGAACGTAGATCTCTATCTTGTAGTCAAAGTTGAAAAGTCTAAGTGCTCTATCTCTTTCCCAGGTGAGTGGGTCGAAGGGAGACAGCAGAGTGGTTAGGTCTGGCTTGATGGTTCTGGTGTCTATGTTTAGGTAATCCTTGTGGAGGTAGGCAGGTTTATTCCAGCCTTCAACTTCGACTGGATAAACAATCTTCTTGTCTATAAGTGTTTGTAATTCTTCTTTGATTTCGGTTGGGGTATAGAAGGCAACATTGGCCATGTCTTTAGCTGTTCCAACTCCCATGAGTTTTGCTGAGTGAGCCAGTAGTTTGACTCTCGCTTCGTAGTGATCGATGGTCTTATTGAGATTCTTAGCTGAGACTACTTGTTCTGGGAGACCATAGAGTTTGCTGAAGTTTCTTCTTCCACCGGCAATAATCTCACCCTGAAGGAACATGGACTCCATGACTCTTTTGATGGTGCTCCAGCCCCACCAAGAACCCTGACGGATGTTATCTTCGTGTTCGAAGTCGGAGTGGGTCATCGGGCCGTTTGCCTTTAGTTCAGCCTTTATCCACTTCGCCAGCTTTATGTTCTCTTGGTAGAAACTGCCAGGTTTAGCTGCTCGGTCTCTGTAATACTGCATTCTAAAGTCATACAAATACAAGTTCTCTGGGCGAATGAAACTGGCTTGGTGAGCCCAGTATTCAATGAGTTTTGGTTTTGATCCTTCAGTTAGGGAATCCAAATCGTTTTTGTCATATGCCCCAAGTCTGGAGAACAGGGGCATGTAGTGAGCTCGTTCAAAGACATTGACGCTGTCTATCTGCAGCATGCCAAAGCGGTCAATGACATCTAGAACAGTTTTATCTTGATTACCAACTAATCCAACAGCGTCTAAGGCAATGAGTCTTGCCTCTTTGTTGGTAAGGCTTAGCATGTTTAGCCTTCGAAGTGTTTGATGGCAATAATCTTCACAGTGATCTTCTTGCCGGTAGGTGCTGTGTATTCGACTGTTTCACCGATCTTCGCTCCGGTGATAGCAACACCGATTGGACTCTCCGGTGAGTAAACAGTCAGGTCAGTGTTCTCTGCCATCTCTGATGAACCTAGAAGAAACTCAATTCTCTTGCTGCCGTCTAGTTCTGCCTTAACAACCATTCCCTGAACCACGGTGTCACCAGCAGGTGGTGCTTCGCCAACTACTGCTTCAGCAAGGATCTGGGTAAGTCTTGCGATACGGGCTTCGTTTAGGTTCTGAGCTTCTTTAGCTGCGTGGTAGCCACCGTTTTCTTTGAGGTCGCCTTCTTCACGGGCATCCTGAATTCTTCTGGTGATGTCAGGACGTTCGATGTTGATAGCGTTCTCTAGTTCCGCCTTTAGACGGTCGTAGGCCTCTTGGCTAAGCCACATTGGGTTGCTCATTGTGCTCCGTAATAAATAAAAGGCTCGAGCATCGCTCGAGCGGTTACCTAAATATTCTAATCAAACCAGCAGTGGTCAACTAGTCCAGTAACAGCTGGCTCCGTGGTGGTTAGGGTCACAGTGTCGGTCAGATAGTCAGATCCGGCAGGGTAGTGAACCTCGGTGTATCCGACTATGCCGTAGTCCTGCTTCAGAGCCTGAACAGCGCAGCTGACGATGCTCTCCTTAGGCTTGGTGACAGCGAAGGTGATGGTGACCTGGTTGTTGGCTTTTACCTCGTAGGCCACTGTCTTGGCGGTTGGTTGGACCCCAGCAATAGCCACCCAAATTGCCCAAATAAGGAATATTCCCACCAGGGTTGAGCCGGCTATAACCAGCGCCTTCCGATTGGAGGGTTTACGGCCGTATCTTTGGGAAATTAGGTCCAGGTTTTCTTTCATCAGGTTAAGGTTAAACCATGAACCTGCTCAGCATTCTCAAGTTTGAAGGTGACCCTACTCAGAGCGAGGGGGCAATTGCGACCAGTCCTGGAATCCTCGGCTGGGTCTTTACTTTCCTCCTAGCCGCTGCCGTAATCTTCGTGATCTACGACATGGTTAGAAGAATCCGTAGGGTTCGCTATCGGGCTGAAATTATTGAAGAGATTTCTGAGGAAGAAGCAGCTGAAGAAGAAGCTAGAGAGCTGGCTCGTGAACGAGCTGAGCGAGAGAAGAACAGCTAGCCACCTAGAGATGTTGACAGTGGGTTTAGGCTCACCATCAAAACTGCTATCCAGTGACAAATAAAAGCCATCACCGTTAGGGTGTGGAAGATCTCGTGGAAACCAAAGTGACCTGGGAATGGGTTTGGTTTTTTCATTCCATAAATAACTGCACCTAGGGTGTAGCAGAGGCCACCGCTGAGAATCAAAGTCATGGCTATGGCGTTGTATGTGTAGAAATCCAAAATATAAATCATGGCTACCCAGCCAAGCGCGATGTAAAGCGGAACATAAAGCCAGCGCGGTGAGCTGATCCAGAACACTCTGAAGAAGATACCTACCAGTGCTCCTATCCAAACCCAGATAAGTAGCAGTGTTCCTTTATCTTTAGGTAGTGCCAGCACTGCCATCGGAGTGTAGCTAGCAGCTATGAGTAGAAAGATGTTGGCGTGATCAATACGCTTTAGAACTACCTTTACTTTGGTTCTCCAATTGAAGCGGTGATAGAGAGCAGAGTTACCAAAAAGTAGGAAAGAACCTACAAAGAAGACGGTGGCAGCTAATTTGGCTGGGATACCGTGGGCTAGAACTAGAAGAACAACTCCACCAGCGATAACTATTGGCAGGACGCCCGTGTGGATCCAGCCACGCCAGGATGGCTTGGCTTCTAGGGCATCAGCTGGGATGGTCTCCGCTACCGGCAAATACAGCGGGTCCGGAGTTTCTTTATTCATGAAATAAACAATACGCTTTAAAGGTGCGTAATTTTCTGTATCGAGTATATGAGCGAGGAATCCTCTCCTCACTGAGCAATGCCGAACTGCCTAAACACGTGGCAGTCATGCTCGATGGTAATCGGCGCTGGGCGGAAAAGAACTTTGGTGCTAAAGCTGAAGTAGGGCATACCGCCGGTGGTAGGAAGATTCACGAGTTTCTGGGTTGGTGTGATGAGCTGGGAATTCCAGTGGTGACTCTATATATGCTCTCCATCGACAACTTAACCAAACGTTCAGAAGATGAGTTGAAAGACCTGCTTCGCATCATTGGCGAAGTCGCCAGAGATCTAGCCACCAACAAGAAGTGGCGAGTCAGGTTAGTGGGAGATAGGTCAGCACTACCAGAGGGGCTGCGCAAGAGTATTGAGCAGGCAGAGGATGCCACCAAGGACCTCAGTGGTTTGGATGTAAACCTAGCCGTTGGCTACGGTGGCCGTAATGAGATTACCGATGCGCTCAAGCAGATATTGCATAAGCATTCAGCTGCCGGTGGCAGCATCGACAATTTGGCAACATTGCTTACCCCAGAGCTCATCACTGAGCATCTCTATACCACCGGGCAACCTGACCCAGATCTGATTATTAGAACTTCTGGTGAACAACGCCTCTCTGGTTTCTTGCTTTGGCAGTCCAGTAACTCTGAGCTCTACTTTGAGGAGGCATTGTGGCCTGACTTCAGAAGGGTCGACTTCCTGCGTGCGCTCAGAGCCTTCGGGTCCAGAAGAAGGCGTT
This sequence comes from Rhodoluna sp., assembly GCA_030832065.1. GTDB lineage: Bacteria > Actinomycetota > Actinomycetes > Actinomycetales > Microbacteriaceae > Rhodoluna. The sequence goes on from JAURJV010000025.1 coordinate 15,487, forward strand.
TCGGAGCCTAAGCGTGTTGCTCTAAGTTTTTAAGCCTTGGCTATATGCTCTTATCAAATAAGGCTACTCAGGAGAATTTATGGCCAATAAGAGCAGTAACACAACTCAAAATGTAAAGAACACTGCCAAGGCCACAAAATCTAAACCCGAGACTGCAATAAAAACCTTCGTCATAGACACCTCAGTTTTACTTGCTGACCCCAGAGCAATTTTCCGATTTGCTGAGCACGAAGTGGTTATCCCGATCATTGTTATCAATGAATTGGAAAAGAAGCGTCACGACCCTGAGATTGGTTACTTCGCCAGACAAGCACTTCGCCACCTAGATGATTTGCGTATGCAGCACGAACGCCTAGACTTCCCAGTTGAGGTAGGCGAAGGTGGAACTCTTAGAGTAGAGCTAAATCACATCAACCCAGAGGTACTTCCAGTTGGGTTTCAATTAGGTGATAACGACTCAAGAATTTTGGCTGTGGCCGCAAACCTGGCCAATGAAGGTTTTGATGTCACAGTTGTTTCTAAAGACTTACCGCTTCGTGTAAAAGCATCCGCTCTTGGTCTAACTGCTGATGAGTATCGTGCTGAGATGGCAATTGATTCCGGTTACACCGGTATCCACGAGTTAGCGATGAGTGCTGACCAGATGGCTGATTTCTACGATGCTGAAGTTTATGAGCACCCAGAGGTAAAGAACCTGCCGGTCAACTGCGGTTTGATAATTTCCTCTGAGCGCGGTTCTGCGTTGGGACGAGTAACTGTTGATCACAAGATCAAATTGGTCAGGGGAGACCGTGAAGTATTCGGTGTTCACGGTAGATCCGCTGAACAGCGGTTAGCTGTTGATGTTCTGCTAGATCCTGAAGTTGGCATAGTTTCTCTAGGTGGTAGAGCTGGTACGGGTAAGTCTGCGTTAGCGCTTTGTGC
>JAURJV010000026.1 GCA_030832065.1 Rhodoluna sp.
ACCGCCGGCGGTTTGACCAAAGGCAACCCGAGAATCACTTGCCCCGATAGTGGTGGTAACCGCTAGCGTGTCACCGGTATCTAGCAGGAGCTTTTCAACCCCGGCCGCAGCAATTGATTTGGCTTGAAGGGATGAGCCCAGCGGGACAGTCTGAGAAATGGTGAAGCTGTTTGAGCCAGATCCACCGATGAAGTTGGTCTTTAGTAACGGAACTAGACCGAAGGTAAAGATCAGAACCAAACCGGAGGCAACCAGGGTGATCACTGGACGCTTTTGGGTTTCACGAAGGACAGGTAGGTAGGCACGCTGCAGTACTGATCGACGTTCCTTTTCGTTCTCCTCTGCTCTTACCTTTGCAATTAGCTTTTGAGTCTGAGCCTCACTGAGTTTCTTGCCGGTCTCTCTGGCCTTTAAGAACCAGTAGGCAATAACCGGAACGATAGTCAGCGAAACGAATAGGGAGGCCACCAGCGCTAGAGCGAAAGTGAGCGCAAAGGGTCTAAACAGTTGCCCCACAAGACCACCGACTCCTGCAATCGGGAGGAAAACGGCAACGGTGGTCAGTGTCGCTGCAGTAACAGCCCCAGCCACCTCCTTCACAGAGGAGAGAATAGCTTCGAGCTTCTCTTCACCATAGGAGAGGTGCCTATTGATGTTCTCGATAACCACAATTGAGTCGTCAACAACTCGACCAATAGCGATAGTTAGCGCACTCAGCGTAAATAGGTTTAGCGAGTAACCGAAGTAGCTAAGACCAATAAAGGTGACTAGCAGCGAGGTCGGAATTGAAATCGCGGTCACCAGGGTCGAGCGGAAAGACCTTAGGAAAATCAGGATGATGATGATTGCAAAGAGCAGTCCAAGCAAACCTTCCTCAACCAGGTCAAGAATTGACTTCTCAACATATGGAGCCTGGTTGAAAGTTTCCTTCAACTCAACATTGCCACCAAGTTTCTGTACCAGCTCTTCTTGAGCAGGTTTTAATGCGTGGGAAATAGAAACGGTATTACCGTCTTGAGTCTTGGTTATTGAAATAGCAAGGGCTGGCTTACCATCAACTCTCGAAATGGCTGCAAGCGGAGCTGGGTCATAAGTGATGTTTGCGATGTCACCCAAAGTGACACCAGCTGCTACTGGAAGAGATTTCAACTCAGCAACAGATTCGACTGGAGTGCCAACCTCAACGGTTATCTGTCCTTCTGAATCCTCAAGAGTACCTGCCGGGATTACAAAGCCATTGGTTTTTAGTAAGGCCTGCAGGGTTTGGGCATTTATCATTCCAGATGCCATAGCCGCTTGACGAAGCTCAATGTTTATTCGGTAATCGCGGATACCACCGATCTGAACATCTTTAACGCCATCAATCTTCTTGAAGATAGTTGTTGCTAAATCAGGAAGAAGCTTACTTATTTCAGTGTTATCCCCAGTATTTGAACTGACGCTCATCAAAACCACCGGGATGGTATCTAAGCCACCGGAGAAAACTTTTGGCGAAGCAGCACTAGGTAAACCAACCTTTACTGAATCAACAGCGTTATTTAGAAGTTCAGTAACTTTTGCCGTAGTTGTTCCAAATTCAAAGGTCACTCGAACAGTTGAAAGAGAACTTTGGCTGGTTGAGGAAGTAGTGGTGACCCCTTCAAGTGTCGAAACAGCGCTCTCGATCACCTTGGAAACCTGAGAGTCGACTACCTCGGGTGATGCTCCTGGATAGCTGGTAACAATCGCAGCCTGTGGGAACTCAAGAGAAGGGAAAAGCTCCTGCTTTAGTGATCCAACTGAGACGAACCCGAATAAAGCGAGAATCGCAGTAATGAGGGCAACGACTGAGCGGTTAGCAAGTGAGAGCTTAGAAAGACGAAACATGTTTTCTCCAATAAAAAGTATTTACCTAGGTAAATAATACTCGAAACAAAGGATTTGTTCCCTAACTACAATCATGCCCCAAAGAATAAGCCCTATAAATGGACTAAAATGGCTGGGTATGCCCTCGTAGCTCAGTGGATAGAGCAAGAGCCTTCTAATCTCTTGGTCGCAGGTTCGATTCCTGCCGAGGGCGCCAGTTATAACTTCTTCTTGGCTTTAGGTCTCTTCTTTACTTTTTTAGGTTTTTCTATACCCAGCCGAGTTAGCACTTTCTCAAAGTAGATCTGGAAAATGCTCTTAACTCTGGTAGCAGTAACCACTATGAGCGGGCCCAAGGTTCCCTTAAACCCGTTCTGCCTGGCCCAGCCAAGAGCTTCCAGGTAAAAGAGGTAGTCCCAGTAGGTGAGTTTATTTCTCAGAATCTCAATTGCCTTCGGCGTTGTTTCAAGTCCAAGCGGGCGATACTGGGCTTTTACTAGTTCGAATTCCAGACGTGTTCTCACACACTTCTTGCAAGCCCCACAGTTAGCCAGACCTGTAATGTTCCGATAGCAGGCACGTACCTTAGTTGTCCTTGGGTTATCGCCAATCGCGGCAGCTTTAGCAATTCGCTTTACCGGATCGGTCTCTTCAATTTCCTGGGAGTCGGTGTTGTAACAGGAGTAGAGCGTTGCTGAGTGGCCCCAGACCGGTTCAGTTCTAACAAATCCCGCCGCTACATACATTTTTCTAAGCTCTGGTGAAAGTGCTGTTGCGACACCGGAGAGAGCAGTACCGTGATAGTCGCCGCCCCATTGCAAAATACCGTTGGAGAGCTCCCTGATGTTTGTCTTCACCACAACAAGATCTCTGCCGATGTCCTTGGCATAAGGCTCTAAGAATTCGAGAGATAAGTCCCAGTGCTTTTGATTTTTAGCTGGGATGTCAAAGCCCCAAATCAAAACCAATGAATCGATGTCATTTATCGTTTCAGAGGCATAGGTGGAATCCAATCCACCGGAGAAGAACAATCCGACTTTACGTTGGTCACCTAATTTGGGCAGCGAGTCATCGAAGGATTGGTCGAACTTCAACTTGATTGGGCTCATTTTTGGATGCCCTCTAAGAAGTTCCGCCTGAGCCTTATCGAAAGCTGCAATCGCTGAATGAGATAGTTTGCCCGAAATCTCTAGGTCCTCACCAAGCATCATTGACACCGGTAGCATCAAAAACAACCAGTGGTCAGCCCTGTCATCAAGTGCCACGGTTGCCTCAACATAGAGTTCAATTTGATCTCCAGAAGCAAGGGTGATGTTAGCCAAGGATCTATTGGCGGATTCCATCACATGATTTAGCTTCAAATTTACCCCTGCCCAGATTTCTTTATGTCTAGAGACTTCTCAGAATGTCTTCGACACGCTCTTTGGCGTCACCGAAGAGCATGGCTGCGTTATCTCTGAAGAACAGTGGGTTCTGAACACCTGCGTAGCCAGAGGCCATTGACCGCTTGAATACAATTACGTTTTCGGCTTCCCAGACTCTAAGTACTGGCATTCCAGCTATCGGGCTGGTTGGATCTTCAGCAGCTGCTGGGTTTACGGTGTCATTAGCTCCAATTACCAGTACTACAGATGTTGAAGCAAAGTCATCGTTGATCTCATCCATCTCATCAACGATGTCGTAAGGAACTTTAGCCTCGGCAAGAAGCACGTTCATGTGGCCAGGCAGTCTTCCAGCAACCGGGTGAATACCAAACCTGACTGTTACACCTTTATCTCGCAGTCTGGCTGCTAGATCTGCCACAGGATATTGAGCCTGAGCAACAGCCATGCCATAGCCAGGGGTGATGATTACCGAAGAAGCATTTCTCAGCAGTTCAGCGACACTGGCTGCATCAACCTCACGATATTCGCCGAGTTCTTCTTCTTTACCTGATGGAGCTTCAATACCGAAACCACCGGCGATAACCGAGATGAAGGAACGGTTCATTGCCTTACACATAATGTAAGAGAGGTAGGCACCGGAGGAACCAACTAGAGCACCGGTAACTATCAAAAGATCATTATTCAAGAGGAATCCAGCTGCAGCAGCTGCCCAACCCGAGTAACTGTTCAGCATCGAAACTACAACAGGCATGTCGCCTCCACCGATGGAGGCAACCAGGTGCCAACCCAGCGCTAGGGCTAGAACTGTTACTGCGATTAGTAATGAGATGTCTGGAGTAATTACATACCAAACCGTTAATCCGACAAAACCTAAAAGTGCACCAACGTTTAGCAGGTTC
>JAURJV010000027.1 GCA_030832065.1 Rhodoluna sp.
ACTAATGAAGCAAACTGGAGCTAGTTCAGTAAAGCTTGAAGGTGGTGAACGAAGTCGAGATCAGATTAAAGCTCTAACCACTGCTGGCATTCCAGTGATGGCACACATCGGTTTTACCCCCCAGTCCATACACAATCTTGGTGGCTTCAAGGTTCAAGGTCGTGGCGAGGGCAGGGACCAACTAATTGCAGATGCCAGAGCTGTCCAGGAAGCTGGAGCTTATGCGGTTGTCTTAGAACTTGTCCCAGCCGAACTTGCAACCGAACTAACCAAGGAACTGTCAATTCCAACTATTGGCATTGGTGCAGGCTCTGGCACAGACGGACAGATTCTGGTCTGGACTGACTTCGCTGGACTATATCCGGGTAAACCAAGAAAATTCGTCAAACAGTTTGCCCAACTGCGAGAATCATTACTGCAGGCAGCAACGCAGTATCGAGCTGAAGTAGCTGAGGGAACTTTCCCAGCCGAGTCACACTCACACGACTAATCTTCTTCTTTGTCCAACTCTTTGTTACGTTCGGCAATTATCTGGTAAGCCTTCTGCGCTTCCTCTCGGGACTTGAACGGACCGATTCTGTAAAGGGCAGCGGTTTGCTTTCCTTCTTCGACTTTGTTGGTCTTGGTATTGAACCAGAATTCCTGTTCCATAACTCTCCTCGAGTGTTCCTTCTCTGAGCATAAGCCTAAGCAATCTAAACTTGGAGCATGCCCAGAGACAGCAGAACCGGACATCTTATTCCAGGTCAAATCTCACCTAGGCTCGAGGTTCCCAAAACCATAGCCAGGCCAGAGTATGTTGGGAAACCTGCTCCGGCGAAATTCACCGGTAGCAGTGTGAAGACTCCTGATCAGATCGAGAAAATCAGAAGAGCTGGCCAACTAGCAGCTCAGGCAATTGAACTGGTGGGCTCACACGCTAAACCAGGCATAACCACCGATGAGCTTGACAAGATTGGGCATAATTTCCTGATTGAGCATGGGGCTTACCCGTCAACACTCGGCTATCGCGGTTACCCTAAGTCGATCTGCTCGTCAATCAATGAGGTCATCTGCCACGGCATTCCAGATGATACAGAACTCTTAGACGGTGACATCATCAACATCGACATCACGGCATATCTGGATGGTTTCCACGGTGATAGCAATCAAACCTTCCTGGTTGGCCATGTTGCCAAGGAAGTCACCGACTTAGTTGATCGAACTAAGGAGGCGCTCAACCGTGGGATAGCTGTTGTAGCCCCTGGCCGAGAAGTAAACATCATTGGTAGAGCTATAGAGACTTATGCCAATCGCTTCAATTACGGTGTGGTTAGAGACTTTACCGGTCATGGTATCGGAGAGGCTTTCCACAGCGGTTTGATAATCCCTCACTACGACTCAGCCCCTTTGTATTCGGATATTTGCGAAGTTGGAATGACCTTCACCATTGAGCCGATGCTCACTCTTGGAACACATAAGTGGGAGATGTGGCCTGATGGCTGGACCGTGGTTACCAAGGACCGCAGCATCACAGCGCAATTTGAACACACCATTGCTGTCACCGAAACCGGTGCCGAGATATTAACCTTGGCTTAGAGGAGCATTATGAGTAAACGTGCCATAGGAATCGACATCGGTGGAACCGGTATCAAAGGTGCAATAGTTGATCTGAAAAAAGGCAAGTTAGTCACAGAGCGCTTACGGTACGAAACCCCTAAGGGTGGAACTCCCCATCAAATTGCCCAAACTCTTCAAGACCTAATCGACAACCTACCTAATGCTGCTGGTCTTCCGGTCGGAATCTGTTTCCCAGCTATCGTCAAAAACGGTGTGACTATGTCTGCAGCTAACGTCTCGAAAGAATGGATCGGCTTAGATGCAGACCAACTGTTTGAAAAAGAACTTAATCGCACTGTTCATGTCCTGAATGATGCCGACGCTGCTGGATTGGCTGAAGCCAAATTCGGTGCGGCTAAAAAGGTAAAAGGTTTGGTGATAATGACGACTCTTGGCACTGGAATCGGAACTGCGCTGCTAAATAATGGAAAGTTGATTCCAAACTCGGAGTTTGGTCACCTTGAAATTGATGGGGTCGACTATGAGAGCATGGCTGCCTACTCCGCAAAGGAAAGAGAGAATCTAACCTTCGCGCAGTGGGCTAAGCGACTGCAGAAGTACTACTCAAGACTTGAAGCTTTACTTTCACCAGATTTGTTTATTGTCGGTGGCGGAGTATCTAAAGAACACGAAGCTTTCCTACCGCTATTGAAACTTAAGACTCCAATTATTCCTGCAGAAAATCGCAATAGTGCTGGGATCATGGGGGCTGCCCACTGGGCGAGAAAGAACACTATCGAATAGTGGGAGGGTCGGCCGATACGCCGGGTTCTGTCCCTTTCGGTGACGGTCATCTATCTAGCAACAGTGTTACCACTGCCGTCAAGCGGCCTACCCGAGAACTTGAGCGAGCAGCTCTCAAACGTTCTCTATCTGGCCTTGCTCCAAGCGAGGTTTACCTAGCCGCTCTAGTTACCTAGAACGCTGGTGGTCTCTTACACCACCGTTTCACCCTTACCAATAAATGGCGGTTTACTTTCTGTTGCACTTTCTTGCGGTTTGCACCGAGTGGGTATTACCCACCGCTTCGCTCTTAGGAGCCCGGACGTTCCTCGTCAGTTTCCTGCCGCGACCGTCTAGCCGACCCTTCCGCAATAAGACTACCGAAGTGATTTATAGATGACCAGAGTAATTAACGCAACTGATCTCAGCTGCTTCATCACCCCAGAATCTAAGGATGGTGAGAGAGCAAGGTGCGATGCTGGTGCGCCAGTATGCTGGCCAGTCGGCAGCGATTGCTGCCTTGAGGAATCCGCGAATTGGCATGACATGACTTACAACTATGACGGTTTGGCCGGCATACTTCTCTAGAATCTCTCTTCTTCCGCGTTGGACTCTCTTATCAAAATCGCTTAGCGATTCTCCTCCACCAGGAGGCGAAATCAATTCATCACCTCGCCACTGGGAATAAAGATCTGGCCAATTCGTTGCTACTTCCTGATTGGTGTGTCCATCCCAGTCACCAAATGCAATTTCGGCGAGATCCTCGTGAATCTCAACCGCTAAACCGAGTTGCTTGCCAATGACACTGGCGGTCTCTTGAGCCCTAGCGATAGGCGAAGCAAGAATAGCCGTGGGTTTGATAACGCTAGCGAAGGAACCAGTGACGCCAACTTTAGCCAGCTCCAAACCAGCTTTGGTAGCGTCAAGCACTCCCAATTCTGAAAGTTGCGGGTCTTCGCCCCCTCGTCCAGATATTCGATGTGATTCAGTGAGTAAGGTTCTTCCGTGCCTAACCAAAATGACCGTCGTCAATTGCTTACTTATGTTTCTTGGTGCCCTAACTGAACTTGGCAGCAACGGGTTGTATTCCGCGTCAACAACGCTAACTTTTGCTTGACTGGTCTCAACAGTTAGTGACTGGCCTGTGAACTTCCTAATCGAGCTCTGCTCTGCATCCATAGCCTCATTGGCAAGAGCATCGGCCCTGTAGTTTTGTTCTCTTGGTATCCATTCGAAATCGACGTGCCGGTTACCAATAAGTTCAGCTAGCTCAGTTGATAAATCTGCCATCTGTTCGTGCTTAATTTTCCAACGACCAGACATCTGCTCGACTACAAGTTTGCTGTCCATACGTATTAAGATTTGAGCTTCAGGGGCCAGCTCATTGGCTAACTCTAAGCCTGTGATCACGGCTTTATACTCGGCAAAGTTGTTGGTAGCTATTCCTAGAAAGATTGCCGCTTCGGCAAGAACTTTGCCTGAACTAACCTCGATTAGTAAGACACCAGAACCGGCTGGTCCTGGATTGCCGCGCGAACCACCGTCAGCTTCAATAATTATTCGTTCCGTCATCGAACGATTATTGCCTGACACTCAGGGCAGCTACCAATTTCATCCTCAGGAAGTTTAGAGAGCTGATCCAGAGCTGACGATGAGATAACCATGTGACAGGCATTGCAGGCTCGGTCTACAATCTTTCCAACCGCCACCTGTTTAGCTGCCAGGTTCTCGTATTTCTTTAAAACCTCGCCAGGAATCTTATCCACCAGAATTAGTCGGTCAGCCGTTGCTTTACGACCTCTGGCTTTTACCGCGTCGATTTCAGCAGTAAGCCTCTCTTGCAAGTCGGTCATTTGCGCCTGTAGCTCAGCTCGCTTAACAGTTGCCAACTCTAACTTCTTTTGCGAATCTTCCAGCTGCTCCAGCAACTCTAATTCGATGCTCTCAAGTTCATCTTTACGACGACCCAGCGACTCGATTTCACCCTGAATCCCAATCGCATCCTTAGGGGAACTTGTGGCGTTAAGTCTTTCTCGGTCACGAACCAAACGTTCCGTGACAAGGCGTATATCCTCCTCGGAGCGACGGACGCTAGTTTGTAGGTTCTCAAACTCAGTCCTTGCCACGAGAAGCTCTTCGGCCGATGAACTAAGGTCAGATTGTAAGGTTTTGAGTTCCGGCGAGTCAAGCAATGCTTGAAGTTGGGCCTTGATTTGATTTAATTCAAGATCAACCTCGGTCAACTTGAGCAGGGCTGCTTGTCCAGCAAGATCAATTTTCATTTGTGCCTCTTGGTACGTTTACTAGAAAGTCAAAAACGTCAGTACGTAAGTCACAAATAGTAATTTCCAAACCAGTCGAGGCAAGCTCTCGCTTGGCTTGCTCTAACCAAATGTATTCGGCAGCCCAGTGTGAAATGTCAATCAAACCAAAGTGTTTAGATCTAGCTTTCGCCTGCTCTAAAATTTCCTGGGCTGGGTGATGCCTCAAATCCGAAGTGATGTAAACATCAGCGTCGCTATCTAAGGCCAATTGGAGGTAAGAATCTCCAGCTCCCGCGCAAAGAGCAACTTTGCTTATCTCCTGAGCATAGTCACCGGCGACCCGAACGCCAGTGGCAGTAGCAGGTAGCACTTCATTGAGCTTCAGAGCTAGATCACCCAGAGTTGTTTTGATTGAACCTATTACTCCAATACCAAAAGCTGTTTCCGAAGTTGCTAAAGGTGCTAGCTCTTGGATACCTAACGCAGTTGCTAGGGAGACCGAAGTTCCGGTTGCTTGACTGTCAGCATTGGTATGAGCGGTAAACAGAGCAATGTCTGATCTAATTAGCTCGCGAATAATCGAACCCTTAGCGCTCTCCTCATAAACGTTTGTTATGCCTCGGAGCAGAAAAGGGTGATGAGACAGGATTAGGTCAACTTTTTGGCTCTTCGCTTCAGCTACCACCTCTGCGGTAACGTCAACGGTGAGCATCACTTTTTTGATGTCTTGACTCAGCGAGCCGCTAACCAACCCGACAACATCCCAGTCCTCGGCGCCAGCTGCTGGCCAGAGTGATTCGCAGAATCTAACTACTTCTCCGAGTTGCATCACTCTTGTCCAACGAAAATGTCGTTGAGCGCTTCTCTTCTAGATTCAACAGCAAGAACTTCGCGCTCCTGTTTTCTAATCTGTGGGATTCTTGCCACCACGGTTAAAATCATGCCAAGCAGCAACACTATTGAGAAGGCAATTGCCTGTGAGCCAATTGAGGCATCAAGTCCAAGGTATCCAGAAAGTAAACCTGTAAAGCCGAACCCTAAGAGGTTGATAGGCACTAACAGCAAGCCGGCTACTAGGGTGATGAACCAAATGCCGAATGAAATCGCGTTGAACTTTCCGTAGTAACCGTAGGCACGTGTCAAAGAAAGCTCGTGGTAGGCAATGCGTCGCAGTGCGACATCGGAAACTAGCATTCCAATCCAACCTGCTGAGAATACTGACATTAGAACGAACAAGTTGCTCAAGTACTGAATTGTCAGATCTGCCGGCTGTTGAGCAAATAGGAACAGCAAACCTAGGACAATAACCGAACTAATTGAGGTAGCTAAAACCCTGCTCTTGAGGTTAGTCAACGCCACAAAATCCAACGCTGCTGTCTTTAGGTTGAGCTTGAGAATGTAAATCAGTGATAGGGCAACCCCACTGACCATCGCTCCCCTAGCCCACTGTGGCAAAGCAACCACTGCGAAAGGCAGTTGTGGTGCGCCACCGACGAGTGCTGGCCCAAGCCACAGCAGTGCCACTGTGCCAACTGCAGCAGGGATCAGGAAGTTCGCTCCAAGAACTGAAAGGAATACCTTGATACCGCGAGGTTTCATCGGAATGCTCTTAGCCAAATTTGGGGCTACCGCTATCCAGAGGGTCGTTGTGACTAGGACGATTAGCGCCACACCGGCTAAAGCTTCTTTACTGAAGATCTCCAGCTGACCAGGAGCTACGAAAGCCGGTTTTAATTCGAAGTATCCGAAGAAACTTTCAATAACCAACACGAAGCCACCTACACTTAGGACCATTTGCAAGATCCTTGAAGCATTACCTCTTACCAGAGCCAGAGCAGTTCCAATCATCAGCACAATCGCACCGAAGACAAAACCGAAGTTAATTTGCATTCCAGCCAGGTTCCAAATCAACGGGTCCGTCATGGATGGGAGTCTAGAATCAACCCCATCCATTAGATACGCCAAGGTTGCAATCGAAATGGCAACTAAAACCAAACGGGCTATGGTTACAAAAACCAACGGAACGGTGTTACCCCAGAAGCCAAATACTGCTCTTGAAATGACTGCTGTCGAAAGTCCACTTCTCTTACCAGCTAGTGATGCAGTGGCAATCAGTAAGCCAGAAATTAAATAGCCCACTATAAGAACTGTAACCACTGCCATCGCACTCAAGCCAAGCCCAAGCAGGGTCCAGGTAAGCAATAGTGGAACAACAGTAGCCGATGCGCCAAGCCAGAGGAATAGCTGAGAGATAGGTTTGCGATTCCTATGCTCATCGGAAGGAACCATGATATTGCTCGCCACAGTTTCTCTGTTTGACTCCTCCAAAGCAGTCAACTCTTCTTCGGCGGCGGCAGATTCAATTAGTCGCTCAAACTCATCTGGACTCTCAGAACCTTCTGGATGAACATCTTCTGCTTCAGCCTCAACTTCTTCGATCACCGTAACGACTTCCTCGATTACGATTTCGTCCTCTGGTTCTGGCTGAGTAAACCAACTAAATGGTTCCTGAGGCGTTTCTTCCGGTTCAGGTTCTGCTGGAACTTGAGGCTTAAGCCAGGCGTAAGGATCTTCAACAACAGGTTCTGGCTGGGTGTCAACTTCAAGCTCCACCGCAACATCCTGTTCGCTTTCCTGAACTGATTCTGCTTCGACTTCCTCGATTGGATCAGGAACAATTACTACCTGGTCAGTTTGCGGGATAAAATTCTTGCCCTGGAACTTTGCTAGAGCAGCAATGGCCTCTGGTGAACCTTCGGCTTCCATGCGCTCGACCCATGCCTCAATCTCAGCGTCTTCTTGAGCTCGCAGGGCCTCTTGAGCTACCAAGAGATCCATCAGGGCTTCAACGCCTGAGTGCGAAGTGGTGGCTAACTGGACTCTTGCGGCTAGTTCTTCGTCAGTAAGTGAACGTCTTACTGGAGGCTGATATTGGCTTGATTCCATAGGGAAATCCTACTGCTATGAGTATTTGCTTGAGCCTAAAGGCCGATATGAAAAAGTGGGCCCTACCGGGCTCGAACCGATGACATCCACGGTGTAAGCGTGGCGCTCTACCAACTGAGCTAAAGGCCCTCTTCTTCGTCACCATTTAAGGCAACTAGAAAACTATACAGCAGGCTAGGCCTTTAGCGAAGCCAAAGCCCGGTCATACTCGTCCAAAGACCTAGGCTGACCGACTGCAGTTACGAACTTGGCCACCAAGACACCAGCCTTGTCGATTACGAAGGTTGCTCGGTTGGCTACCCCAAGCTCGTCAAGGAATACGCCATAGTCCTGGGCAGTCTTCCCATGTGGCCAGAAGTCCGCTAGAACAGAGAATTGATAGCCTTCGTGCTCGGCGAACATTTTTTGAACAAACTTGCTGTCCACCGAAATTGCCAAGAGCTCAACATGCTCGTTGGCAAAGCGCTCAAAGTTGTCTCTGATCTCACAGAGTTCACCCGTGCAGATGCCAGAGAACGACAGTGGATAGAAAACCACGACTACGGGCTTTTTACCTCGAAATGAGGACAGGGTTATCTGCTCTCCGAACTG
>JAURJV010000028.1 GCA_030832065.1 Rhodoluna sp.
AAGAGGTCGGAGGTTCAAGTCCTCCTAGGCCCACCAGGAAGCACTCTCACCGAGATGGCTTCCGAATGGGGACTTAGCTCAGTTGGTAGAGCACCTGCTTTGCAAGCAGGGGGTCAGGGGTTCGACCCCCCTAGTCTCCACAAGTGGAAAGACCAGTCAGAAATGGCTGGTCTTTTTGCTTTGTTGCTAGCATTTACTAAAGATTTATTGTTCATTTAAACACGGGGGATCATTGAAAATCCAGAAAATCGCTGGCGCTACTGCCGCACTATTCATCCTCACAACACTCTTCACCGGGTGCGCTTCTAACACTCCAAACGGTGATGCGAAGATGTCCGGGGAACCTACTAATTCAGCCTCTCCGTCGGAAAGCAAGTCACCTGCTCCATCGGAAACTAATTCCATTGATCCGATTTCTTATATGGAAAAAGGTAAAGCAAGGATTATTCAAAACGATTTGGATGAAGAGTTTCTAACTATCGCTCAGCGCAGCTGCACCAAGGCTTTGGAAGATGGTCTAATTCACAAGAATTCAATTAACGTTACTTACTTCCAGCAGAGCACCAACTCCGATTCAGTTTCATACTGGCCGCTATCGCAGGTTACCGTTGCCAAGGAAGGCAAGCTTGCCACTGGCATTTATGTAAATTATCTTCCGGCTTTCTTTGACCCTTGCGACATGATGATTCAAGGCGCACTCCTGGAAGATCCCACCGATAGCAAAGTCCTTGAGCACAGCCTAAAAAAGAATAAGGACGGCTCATACTATTGGGGACAACACCATGGCGGCGAGAGTTTTGACTTCAACACTTATCGCGTTGGCGACGACGGTTTGTTCTCGTGGGTTGGCGACAACATTTTTCAAAACACTGTCAGTTACGGGCCGCTAACTCAAGAACAGCTGGACTACTTCAAATAGTTGTTTCAGTGACTAACATTTAGTTATGACGAAACCAACAGCCCTAAAAACTTTTATCTGGTTCCCAGGCAACATGGATTATGCTCTAGCTTTCTATGAAGCGACCTTCACTGATTTCAAGATTCATTCGGAGAATAGACCTGATCCAGCTAAGCCTCGCTTCACAGCGGACTTCAGTATCTATGGGCACAACTTCATTGGCATGAATTGGCCTGGGGGAGATGCATTTACTAACGCCATTTCACTGTCACTAAATGTTGATGGTCAGGATGAAGTTGACCGGCTTTGGGATGCCATTACTGCCAAGGGTAAGCCAGGGCAGTGTGGGTGGTGTGAAGATGAGTTTGGTTTGACCTGGCAGGTAAGTCCAATTCAAATGCGTGACCATTTAGAGAACCCGGATCGAGCTAAAGCAGAATTCGCAAACAACGCTCTGAGGAAGATGACTAAAATCATCATCGATGACCTCTATGAGAAGTAAATAACTTAACCAGTTGGATTAGAAGTAGCCTTAGAAGATGAAGAGAATATTCCTGGGTTTAGCGCTGGTTAGCTTATTGACCGGTTGTTCCAGCCCAACACCATCACCTACTCCTACCAAAACGAAAACTCAAGCTCAGATCGAGCAAGACTTTCTAAAGATCGCTGATGACTCCTGCGCTAAGGCGCAAGCCGAGAACATCATCGAAGAAGTTGCTGATGGCTCTAGAATCATCGCCCTTGCTAAGTCAAATGCCTACAAGGATTACAGCGCTATTTACATCGACGCTGACGGTAAAGTTCAGGTCATATATGAACTAGAACTGGCGGTTTGTGGTCCCGGCTATCTTATTTCCATGATGGAGGAAGCCAACCATGACAACAGTGGTGACTACGAACATCACATCAAACTAAACAGCGATGGAACATACACCTGGACTCAACACTCCTACGGAACTGAGAGCGGTTTAGAAGACACCATCTTCACCGTTAATTCGGGTCTGATTACAGCAGCTGTCACCCCCGCATACAGCTACAGCTTCAGCTATGGCCCGATCTCTGATGCGGATATGCAAACCTTCCAAGCTGCAATCGATGCCGAGTTGGAAAGGCTGAACCAATAGAGCTTAGGGGTGTCACCGAGGCAGATATCGAGATCTTCTTCGGCTTTATGCAGGACAGCGAGCAGCAACTGCAGGCCGCCTTTGTTAGCGAAGACCCAAGCGATCATGCAGCTCATGTTGCCCACTGGCAGAAGATACTTAGTAATCCAGAGGTAATAAACCGAACAATTGTGGTTGACGATGTGGTGGTGGGCAACGTCGGCAGTTGGGTTATGGAAGGTGTTCGACAGATAACCTACTGGATTGGCAGTGATTACTGCGGTAACGGATATGCCACCGCTGCCGTTCTAAAATTTCTACCACTTATCCTTGAGCGACCAGTAGAAGGTAGATGCGCTTTCGATAACTATGCGTCAGCGAGAGTTTTAGAAAAAGCTGGATTCCTCAAAGTCGGCACAGATAGATATTTCGCCAATGCTAGAGGCGAAGAAATAGAAGAGCTTATTTTTCAGCTGCCCTGAATTTGATGTAGAGCTGTCGGATAATCAAAGCTGCGACAACCACGATGATTCCACAAATCAAAATGGTCGCTCTGATGCCTAACCAGCTGGCTAGCAAACCAACCAGTGGTGAACCAAGCGGTGTTCCACCCATGAAGATCATCAGGTAGATTCCCATCACCCGGCCACGAAGCGCACTGTCGGTATTGCTCTGCACGTAAGTGTTAGCAGAGATCAGGGTTAGCAACACGGTCGCACCTAATAGCGGCAGCATAGCTGCGTAAATATATACGTTTGGTAGATATGCAGAAGCGGCTACCAGAACACCGAACAGGATTGCTCCACGAAGGATATTTCGGATGGTGCGGTGTTTTTCTAACCTAGCTGCAACTAGAGCACCACTGAGGGATCCAACAGCGAGGATAGTTCCCAGGGTTCCAAACTCGCTTGGCCCTAAACCAAATTCTTTAGTGGACATCAGTGCGATGAATATCTGGAAATTCAAACCGAAGGTGGTGGTGAAGAAAACAACTGTCATCACTAGAACTAGATCTCGACGTGAGCGAACATATTTGAATGCTTCGGAGAGTTTGCTATCGCGTTTTGGTTTCGTGGTGATGTGGAGATCCTGCTCACGGATAACCAGCAGGGTAACCACCATGGTCACATAGGTAGCAGTGTTAAGGATGAAGGATGGACCCGTTCCAAAGGCATAGATCAGATAACCAGACAGTGCAGGGCCGATCAACCTTCCCATGTTGAAGTTGGCCGAATTTAGGCTCACAGCATTAGCTAGGTCATCTTTACCGACCAGCTCACTGGTGAAGCTAATTCTGATCGGGGAGTCAACCGCGGAGAAGATACCCAGAAGTAGAGCGAGGGCATAGACGTGCCAGAGGGCGACGCTGCCGGTGACAACCAGTAGGCCGAGGCCGAGCGAGGCAAGCCCAGCACCAAAGTTAGTGAGCAGTAGCAGTTTTCGCTTACTGAAGCGGTCGGCTAGAAGGCCCCCATAGGTGCTCAAAAGCATTGATGGCAGGAATTGGATGGCTGTGACCAGGCCCAGGCTGGTGGCGTCGTTATTGGTCAACTCGAGCACCAGCCAGTCCTGAGCTACTCGCTGCGCCCAGGTTCCGATGTTGGACAGGGCGTTAGCCGGATACAGGATTCTAAAGTTACGGTGTTTGAAGGATCTCAGAGTTGAGCTTTTAGCCACTAGACCAATCTACTCCTAGCCAATGAGGTATTTTTAGGTTCATGAAGATTCGTCAGATAGCACTCGGTTGCCAGGACCTAGTCAGAGCTCAAACTTTCTACACTGAACTGCTAGGCAAGGAACCAACCGCGGTGTTCAACCCACCCGGCTTTTGCTTCTTTGATCTAGATGGAACTCGGCTACTCATCGAAATAGGCGGACCACAGTCACTTATCTATCTTGAAGTAGAAGATGTTAGAGCAGCTGTCGCTGATTTGAGAACGCGCGGATACAAAATAACCAGTGAACCACATATCGTATTCCCTGACCCTGCTGGAGTTTTTGATACCGCAGGTAATGAGTGGTTAGCCTTCATTGAAGATTCCGAAGGAAACCCTGTTGGTCTAATGAGTCGAGAAGTTATTTAGTATCTGGCTTTTGAGGCATCTCACGCATCGTTCTTAGCGGTGAGAATAAGACGAAGCCAACTGTGAAGAAGTTGAGTATCGCACCGATCCAAATAGTGGTGATGACACCGAACTGGTGACCGAGTGCACCAGAGAGTAGAGCACCAATCGGCATTGAACCCCACACCATGAACCTAATTGATGCATTCATGCGACCGAGTAGATGCTCTGGGCAAATTCTCTGACGAGCGGTCACCTGGGTGATGTTATATGTCAGGACTGTGAACGAAGTGATTGTTGTATTAACAATTAGTGCGGGTAAGGCAAATTCACGAGGTAAATACCAGGACAGTGGAATGAGTAGTTGGCTGGCACCCATTACAAAGGAACTCAAAACTATGAGCGGACCCTCACCAAAAACTTTAATTAGTTTAGGTGTGCTGACTGCTCCCAGTAGACCACCGACGGATCCGAAGGTCATCAGGAAACCAAAGGCCGCGGCATTTAAGCCAAGGTATGCTTCCCGGAAAAAGTAGAGAGCAAACATTGTTCCAACCATGGTTCCGAACAAATTGCTGGTTGAAGTAGTGAATGAGATAGCCCTGATTAGCTTCTGATTCCAAACAAAAGACAGACCCTCAGCGATTTCCTTACCGATCGGCCTGCGGTCCACCTTAGGCTTGGGAACTTCGTTGTCTTTGATAAACCACAGGGAAATAGCGGATATAAAGAAAGTTATGGCATCCACTATCAGCAATAGCGGTGCTTTGATTATGGTCAGAATCTGCCCGACAATGCCTGGGCTAGCGATACCTGAGATCTGTGATGTTGTTTCCAATCTGGAGTTAGCAACACCGATGTATTCACTCTTTAGCAAGATAGGAATATAACTCTGATAAGAAACATCAAAGAACACCGAAGCAACACTCATAATTGCACCGATAACCATGAGTTGATATATGTTGAGAACGCCATAAACCCAAAGAATCGGGACTAGGGCAGTGGCAAGCATTCTGACCAGGTCAGCCACCAACATAACTTTGCGCTTACGCCAGCGATCCACCAAAGCACCAGCTAGCAGACCCACCACAAGAAAAGCTGAAGTATCGGCTGCGTTGAGAAGTCCCATCTCTAACTCACTGGCATTGAGGAAGGTCACTGCAATCACTGGAATTGCTAGGCCGGTCATCTGTGAGCCAACTGCGCTTACGGTTTGACCTATCCAGAGTTTAACGAAACCAGGCTGACGGGTGACTCTCAACTTTTCAGACATTAGTTAAATGTAGCAACCGCGACTCTAATAAATCGCGGTTGTTACTTTATTGGAGCAAAGTTATTTTTTGCTTGCCTCTCGACGATTGAGTGCTATCGCCACACCACCTAAAACAGCAGTGATAAGACCAAGGACTATCAGATAGTCGGAGTTATCTTTCTGACTCATGTTGCTGTATGCCTTTAGGCTACCGTCGTCAACAAAACCTGATGATGACATGATTTCTGGACAAACTTCTAAGGCTGTGCAGCCAACATCGACGCAAGGCAGCTCTGGGTCTAGACAGTCTGCAATCGGCACTGGAGTTTCATCGATACCAATAGGCATAGGCTCTTCCACCACACCGGTCCGCGCACAAACATCAGTTCCATCTTCAGTTATCCAACAACCGTCAACTGCAGTTTCTGGCTCGGTCGGATCTTCAATTGGAACACATTCCGTGTATGAATCTTCGGCTGGTTGATAACCCGCTATGCAAGACAGCTCGTGGAAAGGGGCGGCTTGTGCAGCTGTGGCACCAGTAATGCCAACGGCACTCATCAGTAAAGTCAATGCAGCAAGTTTCTTTAGATTCATGTGAACCTCCTAAGTAAGTGTTCCTACCTTGATTATGTATCGTTAAGGCAAGTTATGACACATCTAGAGTTAAGCCTAGTTGTCGCTGCCCCTAGAACTAGGCTATGTGAATAATCGAAATGAGGATATTCGTAATGACGAACCCCAAGCTGCTCTGGTCTGAAGAGTTCAATGAAGCTGTTCCTAGCCCAAATGTTTGGGACAGAGATCTAGGGGACGGAACCGAGAAGGGCATACCTGGTTGGGGTAACAATGAACTGCAGGTTTATACCGAAGGAAATGCTTTTGTAACTGCTGATGGAATTTTAGAACTTGAGGCTAAACGAGTTACCGATGGATCTGCTGGTGTCGCTTACTACGGTCCAGCAGAGTGGACCAGCGCTCGTTTGGTTACCAAGGGCAAAGTTTTATTTCAATATGGCGAGATAGTGATTCGAGCAAAAGTTCCAGCTGGAGCTGGAATTTGGCCAGCATTTTGGATGCTTGGAGAAAAGATAGATGAACAGGGTTGGCCTCTAGCCGGTGAAATCGACATCATGGAGTGGGTTGGTCGTGAACCTTTCGAAGCTTTAGGAACACTGCACGGCCCCGGTTATTTTGGCGATCACGGTTGTGGTGGGAAATTAGTTGCTGAAACTGCATTTTCCGATGACTGGCATGAATTCGGAATTCGTTGGAAACCAGATGAAATCTCTTGGCAGGTTGACGGTAAAACATATTTCACAGCGACCCCACAAAACGTCAGCCCTAACCAGTGGGTTTATAACCAGCCGTATTCGATGTTGCTCAACATGGCAGTGGGTGGAAATCTAGGCGGTCCTCTAGCGGCGGACTTTCCAGACTCAGTTAAACTTCTTGTCCAATGGATAAGGGTTTATGAATTCGAGGGGTACGGGCAAGTAATTCAGCTGTAATCCAGCGCAACAAATATGTTGATAAGTTTGCTGTTCCCGTTTAAGTGGATAAAGTAGATAGTGGATGCAGTTGCATGGGGCTCTAAAAGGTCAGGTTATAAAAGAAATGGTACACAAGCAGAGTGCTGAGCACATAGAGTCTGCCTGGAGTTGGTTTGTCTCAAGGTATGAGAAGCAGGGCTACAGATCTCTAAATCAATTCGCTAACGCTACTGGAATGCAAAAGTCCAGCCTCAGTCGTTATTTTCACTTGGAACGCGAAATTCCTTCAGGCACAATTGGCAGGTTATGCGTGGAACTCAAAGTCTCCCCAGAAGAGCTGCTGAAGGCAGTTGGCGCTATGGGTTGGCCGGCTAAACCTAAGCGAGTTCGCGGATAATCATATTGCGACCACTTTCAACCATCTCTTTTGGATGGTTTTCGTCGCTGTAGAGCTTGACTACTCGTTCTAGTATTTCTGGCGTAACCGCTGTGTTGCATCGATCTTTCAAATGCTTTTTATCCATACCCATTTGAAAAGAAACCCGTAGTATTCCAGGTTCCGAGAAGTCAAAAAGCGTCTTTGCTTCGCCCCGGATTAGGTGAACTTCTATCTTCATCAAGCCCCATCTTGTATAGGTCTAGGGATATCCCCAATCGGAAACATCTTAAGTATTGTAAAGCAGACCTCCGACATAGACCCGCAAGCCCGTCTTTTCGCTGGACATGGGAGAATAAAGGCATGACCCTATACACACACCTGGCAACAATAAGAACCAACCACGGCGACATCAAAATCAACCTGTTTGGCCTCCAAGCCCCTATAACAGTGGCAAACTTCGTTGGCTTGGCTGACGGCAGCAGAGAGTGGACCGACCCAAAGACTGGTGAAAAGATTTCCGGTAAACCTCTTTATAACGGTGTGATATTCCACCGGATAATTCCTGGTTTCATGATTCAAGGTGGCGATCCAACCGGAACCGGAATGGAAGGCCCAGGCTACACATTCAAAGATGAGATCAGTGAACAAAACTTTAACGAACCATACAAACTGGCCATGGCTAATGCTGGACCTGGCACCAACGGTTCACAATTCTTTATCACTGTTGCTAATACTGATTGGCTTTACGGTAAGCACACAGTTTTCGGTGAGGTAGCTGACGCAGACTCTAAAGCCGTCGTCGATGCAATTGCTGCGGTCGAAACTGGTCCGAGAGACAAACCAATCAGCGATGTAATCATCGAGTCCATCAGTATCGAGACCCTCGCCTAAATGAACAGCTGTTACAGACATCCCGATCGTGAGACTGGGGTTTCTTGCCAACGTTGCGACAGATACATCTGTCCAGATTGCGCGACACCTGGAGCAGTAGGTTATCTTTGCCCCGAGGATGCCAAAGACACCATAAAAATTCGTAAGGCTAATTTTCAGAAAAGCATCACGTCTCTAGCACCGGTAACCATGGTGTTGATTGGAATAAACATATTGGTTTATTTCATTCAGTGGCTAATTCCTCCACTTACAGATGCTTTGGTTTATTTCAATGTTGGGGTTGACTCTGAATATGGATCAGCACTGAGAGCACTCACCTCTGGTTTTGCTCACGATCCGAGTCAGATAGCACACATCCTCTTCAACATGTATTCGTTGTTTGTGTTGGGAACCCTACTGGAACCGGCGCTTGGCAAACTAAAGTTCTTGCTGGTTTATTTCACCAGCATGTTTGGTGGAGTGGTAGCGGTCATTCTGTTCACGCCGTTTGGTTACGGAGTTTATGGAGCCAGCGGAGCAATCTTTGGTTTGATGGGTTCATACCTGGTTATGCTCAGATCCATCCGCGCTGACACTAGACAAATGCTTTTGATTGTTGGAATCAACGTCTTTTTGAGTTTCCTACCCGGAATAGCTTGGACTGCCCACTTTGGTGGATTAGCGGTCGGAGCAGCGATGACAGCCCTAATGGTGTTTTTAACTAATCCAAAGTTTCAGGTATTGAAGTGGGCTGGGATGTCTTTTATTGTTGCGTTCTTAGCGTCGTTCTTTTACTAAGAACTACTTCCAGCGGGTGAGGAATGCAAAACCCACCATTAGCAAACCAAAGCCAACGATAATGTTTCCTGCGCCTAGGTCAAGCGGTGTTCCTGAGCCCAGCGGATAAAGTGTCTGGCTGATGTAGTAAACCATGATCCAGAGCAAACCCAGGATCATCAGTGTGAAGACAAATGGAGCGAACCAAGCTGGGTTACCTTCTTTGGCCTTCTTAGCTTTAACCGAATCTGGGGTTGCCGGCTTAGCAGGACGCTTCAGGAACTTAAGTGATTTCTTCTCGTTTTCAGACATGCGTCAATTCTACCCAAAGCGGTTAGGCTTAGAAACCTGATGGTGAAGATTTTAGTTCTAGATAACTACGACTCCTTTGTTTATACGCTAAACGGCTACCTGCAGCAGTTAGGTGCGGAAACAGAGGTGCTTCGTAACGATGTCGTGGCTGAGGCAGAACTGCCTGACCTGCTGGCTAAATATGACGCCGTGTTGATTTCCCCAGGTCCTGGCACCCCAGCTCAAGCTGGGCTTAGTATTCCAACCGTAAAACTCTCACTAACCACCGGTAAGCCAATATTCGGGGTCTGCCTAGGTCACCAAGCTATCGCCGAGGCTATGGGAGCCACCGTTACCAATGCTGAGGAATTGATGCATGGTAAGACCAGTGAGGTTTACCACGATAACTCGCTGATCTATCAGAATGTCCCTGAGCCTTTCAGTGCTACTCGTTACCATTCACTGGCAGTGGTGGAGAGCACTGTCCCTGAGGATTTGATTATCACCAGCAGAACTAAAGGTGGCGTAATCATGGGATTGCAACACAGATCGCTACCTATTTACGGAGTTCAATTCCACCCAGAATCCGTTTTAACTCAGGGTGGCTATCTGATGCTGGGCAACTGGTTGGAATCGATTGGTTTGAGCGGGGCAGCAGAAAAAGCTAAAACCCTAAACCCGCTACTAAACCTCTAATTAATACACTGCAGCGTCAAAATAATGGTCTGCAGTTGGGGTTGTAAGCCAGGCGAAATCGATTGCGCTATAACAGTGGTTCCTGGTGTTCCAGTGCAGGTGCTATCAACCAAAGTTTGAACCTGGTAGCCAACTGAAGCTGCGGTCAACTGATTAGTTGCATCATCAAGGTCAAGGTTCACCACATTTGGAACAATCACCAACCCGGTTGAGATAACCAGGTTGATAGTTGAACCGGCAGGAATCGAAGTATTAGGTTTTGGATCACTCGATATCACCAGGTTCTGCGCAATCGTTGCGGAATCATTCTGCGTGATCGTTCCAAGCACCAACTTAGCTTCAGTGATAGCCAGAGTAGCTTCCTGCTCGGTCATACCGGTTAGGTCAGGCATCATGATTTGTTCAGCACCAGCAGAAACAAAAACAGTGATTGTGGTTTTTGAACCAACCTGCTGACCAGCTGGTGGGTCAGTTGAGATTACTGTTCCGACCGGAATGGTATCGCTCATCTGCAACTGTTTATCAACCAAAAGATCCTGGTTGGTTAGGGTGGTGTATGCCTCTTCGTAGCTCTTACCAACCACATTGCTAACTGAAATTTTGCCGCCTGAGCCGCCGCCCCAGTTGAGCAATGATGCCCCACCGGCAATCAACCAAACCACTAAACCAATTATTACTACAGCACCACCGGAGCCTAAGCCCCAGAAGATTCCAGCTGAAGGACGCTCGGAGCTGTTGCGTTTAGGTTTTACTCTGGCAGTGACAACCTGGGTAGTTCCTGTTTCAAAACCAAGTTGGCTGAATGCATCATCTTCCTCGGAAACAAATACTTCTTCAGGTTCAGCAACAGTTACCGCTTCAGTAGCTTCTTCGTTTACGCTGGCCAGCAACTCTTCAAAAGGGTCAAGCTCAGGGATAGCAACGGTGGGCGCCACCGAGCCGGTTGCAATTGGCTCCATCGGTGCGGTCGGTGGTTGAGCACTGTCGTTGAAGGAAGTGATACCAACTCCGGTGACAGCTTTAGCTAGCGCAGTTCTAAATTCGTTAGCTGACTGGAAGCGCTGGTTGCGTTCTTTGGCCAGTGCTTTCATGACCACTGAATCGATAGCTAACGAAACAGCCGGGTTGATCATCGATGGTGGGATGGCAGCTTCGCTAACGTGCTGGTAGGCAACCGAGACCGCAGTATCACCGGTGAATGGTGGCTTACCGGTGAGCATCTCATAGAGCAACACTCCGGTTGAGTAGAGGTCGGTTCTAAGGTCGACAGTTTCACCGCGAGCTTGCTCAGGAGAGAAGTACTGGGCGGTACCGAGGATGCCGTTGGTGTGGGCGAGGGTAGCCGATGAATCGCTCACTGCTCTAGCAATACCAAAGTCCATCACCTTGATTGCGTTGCTGTCGGTGATCATCACGTTGGCAGGCTTTATGTCACGGTGTATTACTCCAGCTGCATGCGAGAACTCCAGGGCGGTCAAGACACCGGTGGCGTAGGCGATAGCTTCCTGCTGGGTGAGTCTGCGCGAGCGGAGGATGTCGCGCAGAACTTCGCCGCGAACCAACTCCATGACAATGTAGGGTAGGTGACGCTCAACTCCGTTTTCATCTAGAGTTACTTCATCGCCAGCGTCATAAACTCGAACAATAGTTGGGTGAGCCATTCGTGCAGAAGCCTGAGCTTCCTGACGGAATCGAATTTCAAAAGACGAATCTGCAGCCAGATCTGGCTTGAGTAATTTGATTGCAACGGTTCTACCCAGACGAGTGTCAACACCGGAGTAGACCTCAGCCATGCCACCGCGGCCGATAAGAGCCCCCAGTTCATAGCGGCCAGCGATGATGCGGTTACCCTCAGTCATCTAACGCTCCAATCAATCAAACTCAAGTTTATCTTTATCCGTTAGGGATGTTCGGCTGGTCAATGACCTGCTGATAGTAATAAACCTGAACAGTACTGCCCTTGGTGACACTTCCCAACGGTGAAATGTCATAAACCTGTGAGATGCGTGGATCATCAGCTGGAACTGATTCACCAGCAATCGGTTCGACTTCGAGACCAAGGTCAGCTAACTGGGGGATAACCAGTGAAACATCTTGCCCTTGATAGTTACTGAGCAGAACCACAACCATTTCACTAGTTTCGGTTGGGGTTGGAGTCGGTGAAGGAGTTTCTGACTGTGTTGGTGTGTTACTTGGTGAAGGTGAAACAGTTGGTTTAGGTGCAATCATGCCAGCCCAAATCACAACACCGATGGTTGTCAGCAGGATAGCCACTAGAGCCAACCAGGGCCATATTGCTGGCACTGATGCGATTGGTTTTGTGTCGGTGTCAATCACGGTTGTTTCATCACTGACCTGTTCAAAAACCGGAGCGACAACGGATATTGGAGTATTCGTATCAGCTAGCAAAGCTTCTGCTCTAGCGGCTAACTCGAGTGCTGAGTGCGGTCTCTGATCAGGCTTTTTTGCCATGCAGTCCATCACCAAGCGCACCAGCCGAGGGTCAATGCCATCGGGTAGCGGTGGTGGAGCATCGTTGATTTGAGCCATAGCGATGGCCATCTGTGATTCACCTTTGAAAGGTCTTCGACCGGCTAATGCTTCGTAGGCAACAATGCCAAGTGAATAAATATCTCCAGAGGCGCTCGCTGGCTTACCGGTTGCCTGTTCTGGAGCTAGATACTGAACAGTACCCATCACTTGACCGGTTTGGGTCAACGATGCTTGATTGGCAACGCGAGCAATACCGAAGTCGGTAATCTTTACCGTGCCATCGGGTGTAATCAAAAGGTTGCCCGGTTTGATATCGCGGTGGACTAGACCTTGGCGGTGAGCAGCATCAAGAGCTAAAGCTGTTTGAGCGATGATCGCGATAACTTGCTGCTCCGGAAGGGTCTTCTGCCGTTCCAAAATTGACGAAAGCGCTTCACCAGGAACTAATTCCATAACCAGGTAAGCACTACCCTCATCCTCACCGTAGTCATAAACGTTAGCGATACCATCGTGGTTGATCATCGCAGCATGTTTTGCTTCGGTTCTGAAACGCTCTAGGAAGTCAGGGTCGCCCAGATACTGCTGCTTCAAAATCTTGATGGCAACTTTACGCAGAATGATCTCATCTTGCGCTTGCCAAACTTCACCCATACCACCGGTAGCAATCCGAGTAACCAGTTTGTAACGTCCGCCGTAGATTTTTCCTTCTTCAGGTTTCATTTGTTTAACACCGCCTGCATAACTTTCTTTGCTATCGGAGCAGCCAAACTGTTACCCCTACCCGACTGGCCCATGCCACCGCCGTCTTCAATTACAACCACCACAGCTACTTTGGGCTTATCTGCTGGAGCAAAACCGGTGAACCAAAGTGTGTAAGGTTCGGCTTCACCGTTCTGAGCAGTTCCAGTCTTACCAGCCACTTTGACCCCTGGGATTCTGGCATTGGAACTAACCCCACTGGAAACCGCACTAACCATCATGTTGGTAAGCCGCTCTGCCGTGCTGGTGGTAATGGACCGACGCAACTGCTCGGGCTTGCCTTCTTTCAGTAGCGTC
>JAURJV010000029.1 GCA_030832065.1 Rhodoluna sp.
AGTGGTAGAGCACTTCCATGGTAAGGAAGGGGTCGACAGTTCAATCCTGTCTCGGGGCTCTGCGGCGGGGTAGCTCAGGTGGTTAGAGCACACGGCTCATAATCGTGGTGTCGCGGGTTCAAGTCCCGCCCCCGCTACCAAGAAAAACCTGCGAAACTAGAAGCCATGGTAAATCCAAATGTTGCAGGTAAAAAGTATCCGGAAACCGATATTTACCTGGTTGGTCGAGAGAAGATTCGTGAGTTTGCCAATGCGGTTTTTTCTACCAGCCCACTAAATCATGATGTCTTTGCTTCTCAGGCTGCGGGGTTCAGCGATGTTATCGCTCCACCAACATTCCCTGTAGTTATTCAAGAGCGGTCGCTATCTGCGGTGCTAAATGACCCAGAAGCGGACATCGACTTTTCTAGAGTTGTCCATGGCGACCAGCGCTTTATCTCAGTTCGGCCGATTGTTGCTGGCGATGAGCTAACTTCCGTGCTCACCGTTGCCTCGGTAAAAAGTCTCGGTGCTCACTCGATGGTTACCTTTAACACCGAAATCTTTGATGCCAATCGGGATTTAGTCTGCACCGCAATCAGCACACTGGTAGTTAGAGGTGAAGAGTAATGAATCTTGAATCACTAAGTGTCGGTCAGGAAGTCTCTTCAAGAGAATTCAGTTTTACTAGAGATGCGCTGGTGAAATATGCAGGTGCATCAGGAGATTTCAATCCGATTCACTATCGCGATGATTTTGCGAAAAGCGTAGGACTGGAAGGTGTCTTAGCGCACGGAATGCTAACTATGGGGGCAGCTTGTCAGGTTGCCATAGATTGGGCCGGCGAATCAGGACAGGTAATTGATTATGGAGTTCGCTTCACCAAACCGGTTTATGTTCCAGCTGATGAGAGCGCAAAACTTGTTGTCTCTGGAAAAATTGGCGCGATTGATCTGGAAAACAGAACCGTAAGAATCGATTTAAGTGCGGTTTGCAATGAAGTGGCCGTGTTGGGTAAAGCCCAAGCAGTAGTGAAGTTCTAGTAATGACCGCACTGGCTAAGTTAACGACGATACGTGTTGGTGGCGAACCAAAACAGCTATATTTTGCTGATACAAAAGATGAGCTAATTCAATTCAGCAAGAAGGTTTGGCAAGAAAGCGAAAACTACCTGATTTTAGGTTGTGGTTCGAATGTCGTAGCCTGCGATGACATGAGCTCTTATCAGGTGGTGCTGATTGAAACCAAGGGCATTGAAGTGATTGGTAATCGA
Organism: Rhodoluna sp.; assembly: GCA_030832065.1. GTDB lineage: Bacteria > Actinomycetota > Actinomycetes > Actinomycetales > Microbacteriaceae > Rhodoluna. Next base: position 1,253 of record JAURJV010000029.1, read on the forward strand.
GTCAAGGTTCAAGCCGGAGAAATTTGGGGAAGCTTTGTTGATACCGCTAACGCCAATGGTTGGGCGGGTATAGAAAGCCTTGCCGGGATTCCTGGAACAGTTGGCGCAAGCCCAATTCAGAACATCGGTGCCTATGGCCAAGAAGTTTCCAGTGTGATTCGCTCTGTTGAGTTTTTGGATCAGGAACTCGGCGAAGTAATTGTTCTAGATAATGAATTCTGCGAATTTGGCTACCGCGACAGTGTTTTCAAAAGGGGCCGCAAAGGCGTTGTGCTAACGGTTGAATTTGAATTTGGTCAAGCCGATCCAGAGCAACTCAAGGCTAAATCGGAAGAGGTTATCGCTCAGCGCAGAGCTAAGGGCATGGTGTTGGATAGAGCGGATCACGATACCTGGTCTTGCGGATCGTTTTTTATGAACCCAGTGGTTTCGGAAAGCTTTGCCAGAACCTTACCGTTGGATGCTCCGCAGTGGGAGGTAGCAGATCAGGTCAAACTCTCTGCAGCCTGGCTAATCGAACAAGCAGGCATACCCAAAGGTTTCTCCCTACCTGGCTCAAATGCCTCGATTTCTTCAAAGCACGCCCTTGCTATTACTAACCGCGGTGGGGCAACGGCAACCGAGGTAGTTGAACTTGCCCGATACATTCAAGAAACTGTTGCTAATCGCTTTGGCATCACCTTGGTGCCAGAACCAAACCTGGTTGGCTTTAACTAGAACTTCAAAACCGCAAGGCTAATTGCGATAGTGAACATGATTAGCGCGATGGCAGTATCTAAAATTCGCCAGAAAATTGGCTTGGCCATCAGTGGGGATAATCTCTTTGCCCCGAAACCTAAAGAGAAAAACCAGAGAAAGCTAGCAGTTATAGCACCGGAGGCAAATAGCGGGGTTTGCGTTCCGAACTGGTTAGCTAAGCCACCGATGAAAATAACGGTATCTAGATAGACGTGCGGGTTCAGAAAGGTCAAACTCAAGGTGGTGAGCACTGCCTTCTTGACTGAGTTAATTGAATTGCCGCTGGTGGCTAAGACATCGGTTTTGAAGGCTCTTCGCAGCGAAGAGATACCAAACCAGATCAGATACAAAACTCCAAACCAGCGGATGATTTCCAGCAGCACTGGCACTGATTGAATAACTGTGCCTAAACCTAAAACTCCTAGTGCAATCAAAAGTGCATCGCTAACAGCACAAATCAGCACAACTAGGAAAACATTGGATCTGGCTAGGCCTTGCCTAAGCACGAAAGCATTCTGTGCTCCAATGGCAACAATTAGTGAGAGTCCGGTTAGAAAACCGGTTAGCGCTACCTGCAACTAGTTCACAAAGCCTTTGATGAAGATAACTGAGGTTACGCCCTCGCTGAATTTCAAGCCAACGGCCTGAACTAAATCAGTTTTACTCTTAGTCATCGCATTTAGATAGCCGTTACTTGCTGCATTTGGGATAGTGATGGGCAAAGTTTCAGCTGTGGTACCACCTAGTTTTGCGCCATTCATGCTGACGTTGAAAGCCACAACCGCAGTGTTACTCAGGCTGCTGCCAATATAAAGCAGGTCCATTTGATCAAAGGCAGTTCCGATAACGGTAATGGTTGGTGTTCCCTCGACATTTTTAGCGACTCTTACCTGACTACTGCCATCGTTTTGGTTATATGAACTGAACATCACAACCAACTCCGACCCGACTTTAGCTGCGGTGACATCCTGAAAAACGGTATTGGCTTCGCGCTCTTTAATCTGAATTAACTCAGATGACCAGGTTTTGCTCTCTGTATCGAAATTTCTAAGCGATATCCCGCCTTGCTCATTTGATGAAGCCATGACCAGGCTAAGTTTTTTCAGGCTGCGTTGAACCCACTTAGATTTAATTACGGTGTTAGCAGGGATGGATGTCCCAGTGAGAGTGTAGGTCCAGGTTTCAGTTTTCGGATCGTAGTAACTAGCCTTCACCATATTGCTAGCCGCGGAATCGTACCTGGTTGCGCTAACAGCAAAGCCTGAAGTTAACCCAACAATTTCGCTTGATCTCATGCTCGGTGTGCTGGTTAGTGTCTTCAAGTTTGACCAATGCCCTAAAAAGTTAGTTGCTTTCATTCGGTAACGATTCCCGATACCCTCCCGGTTATCTGCGACCAGGACAGCTAGACGATTCTTGTCATCAATGGCGGCCTGCAATCTAAGGTATCCACAACCGGGTTGGTCCATGGCATCCATTTCGCAATCTTGATCATCACCAGAGACAGTCAAGCCAGGCAACACAACAAACGGAGTCGACCAGTTGGTTCCATCAATTGATGTCCTGCCCCATATTTTTTGAGACTGAACACCATAACGAAGTCCCTGTGTGACCCAAACCGCAAAGAGCTTTCCAGCCTTGTTGATGGCTACAGTTTGCTTAGTACCGGAACCTTCGCCGATTGAAATGGCCTTTTCAGAATTGATGCTCTGGATGGCTCCTAATTTATTCGTTGGCGAAATCGTTCTGGTCTTCAGGAAATAACCACCATCAAGCTCCTCTTGCCAGCTCACCAGAGACGAGCCATTGGCTAAAGCGAAAACACTAGGGTTCTTTATGTTTCCAGCGAATGCTTTGACTGTGATTTCGGACTGTGAACTAAGCGGGCTCTCCAGCGCAGAAGCAGAAATTGATGCGGAAAAAACACCTATCAACGCTGCCGTGATAATCAGGCTTTTCTTCATTTAAGCCTCCTCACACTAAGGCTACCCCTCTTCGGTTGAGGCGAGAGTAAACTTTAGTTGTGAACGAATTCCCAAGAATCTCCCACCGCATCGGCTCAATTGCCGAATCCGCAACTCTCAAAGTTGACGCCAAAGCAAAGGCTTTGCAAGCTGCCGGTAAGCCGGTTATTTCATATGCCGCTGGCGAACCTGATTTTCCAACCCCCGCCCACATTGTTGAAGCGGCTATGGCTGCCGCAAAAGATCCTAAGAACCACAAATACACCCCTGCTGTTGGATTACCAGAATTGCGTGAGGCGATTGCTGAAAAAACCAAACGAGATTCTGGAACCGAAATAACCGCTAACCAGGTAGTGGTCACCAATGGTGGCAAGCAAGCGGTTTATCAGGCGTTTGCCACCTTGCTTGATCCAGGTGATGAGGTTTTGATGCCGACACCGTTCTGGACAACATATCCTGAAGCAATTCACTTAGCCGGAGGTGTCCCAGTTGAAGTATTTGCCGGTAGCGACCAGAACTACTTGGTTACGGTTGATCAATTAGAAAAAGCTAAAACTGCTAGATCCAAGGTGTTATTGATTGTTAGCCCATCTAACCCAACCGGTTCGGTTTATTCCAGAGAACAGATTGAAGAGATCGGTCGCTGGGCCTTCGAGAACGGTCTTTGGATCGTTACCGATGAGATCTATCAGAACCTGACCTATGACGGTCTAAAGGCATATTCGATCACCGAGGTTGTCCCTGAGCTAATCGATCGGACCATCATGGTAAATGGTGTTGCCAAAAGCTACGCGATGACCGGTTGGCGCTTGGGCTGGATGGCAGGTCCACTTGATGCGATGAAGGCAGCAGCAAACCTGCAATCGCACCTGTCTTCGAATGTTTCCAACATCAGCCAACGGGCTGCCTTAGCTGCCCTCACTGGTCCGCAGGATGAGGTTTTGGTCATGCAGGAGGCATTTAACCGCCGTAGACGAATTGCAGTGGATGAGTTGAACAAGATTGCCAACTGGATAGCGCCAACCCCGCAGGGAGCCTTCTATGTTTACTCTGACGTGGCTGGGCTGTTGGGCAGGCAGTGGGGCGGGAAGCAGATCAACTCCAGTTTGGAGCTCTGTGACTACATCCTGGATGCCGCCGAGGTGGCCCTAGTCCCGGGTGAAGCTTTCGGGCCTTCTGGCTATGTCCGGCTTTCCTACGCCCTAGGCGATGCCCCGCTATTAGAGGGTATCCAGCGGCTTCAAAAGCTCTTCAGTTAGCCAAATTTCCCTTTGCATTTAGGGCATTTCGGGGATAAACTCCATAGAGGTAGTTTGACAACTGCCTTAAAGCCTAATCTGGCAAACTAATCAATTTTGATAAATGATAGTTAGCCTTTGCCGGCCGAAACAAATAGGGCAGTGGCTCAATTGGTAGAGCAGCGGTCTCCAAAACCGCAGGTTGCAGGTTCGAGTCCTGTCTGCCCTGCAAGTTAGAGCAGTAGCCCTAATGAAATATGAACTTGAGGAAGTGAAATGTCAGAAGAACTAGAGCAGCCTTCGGAAGATCTGGTTGAGAAAGCCAAGACTAATCGCGCTGCCGCACGCGGACCATTCGGTCGCATCATTTTGTTTCTTCAGCAGGTTATTGCCGAACTAAAAAAGGTTAACCGCCCTACCTACCAAGAGCTTCGTAACTACACCGCAGTTGTTTTAGCTTTCGTGGTTGTGGTTATGGCAATCATCTTTGGGCTTGATTATCTTTTTGGTCAGGGAGTCATCTGGCTATACACATTCTTTGCACCAGGTAAGTAAGAGGGAATTAATTAGCGTGAGCGAAAACGAACAGGAACAAAACCCGATCGAGGGCCAAGATCTCGAAGCGGAGTCAACTGACTACGCCGAGACCGATCCTGCATACATCGACGACACTAATGCCGATGAGCCTTCTGCTGAAGAGCAAGCTCTGCATGTAGTCAGCGATGAAGAAGTTGCTGCGGAGAATGCACCGGAGGAAGACCCTTACGCTGCGTTCAAGCGCGAGCTAGCTGCTCAAAAGGGCAAGTGGTATATCGTTCACTCCTACGCTGGATATGAAAAGCGTGTTAAGCAGAATATTGAAAACCGTAAGCTTTCAATTACCGGTGGCGATGACATCTACCAGATTGAAGTTCCAATGGAAGAATCCATTGAAATCAAAAACGGTCAGCGCAAACTTGTTACCAAGGTGAGAATCCCAGGTTATGTTCTAGTGCGCATGAACATGAACGAAGACTCATGGAGCTTAGTTCGTGGAACTCCTGCCGTTACCGGTTTTGTCGGTCACAGCGAATACCCAAGCCCACTAAGACCATCTGAAGCATTTGAAATGCTGAAGAGCCTCTATGTTCTTCCTGAGGAAGCTGCTGCCAAGGCATCGGTCAAAGCTGGTGGCGGTAAGACTAAGGCCAAGGCAATTCCAGTCAACGTTGACTACAAGCTTGGTGAATCAATCATGATCAAGGAAGGTTCTTTCGCAGGTCTTCCAGGCACTATCAGCGAGATCAAGCCAGAAAGCGGCAAGCTAACTGTTTTGGTTTCACTGTTTGAGCGTGAGACACCAGTTGAACTAAGTTTTGACCAGGTTTCGGCTCTGGTCTAGAAAATTAACAAACCTAAACATAAGGAAAAGAAGAAATGGCACCGAAGAAAAAAGTAACCGGCATGATCAAGTTGCAGATCCAGGCAGGCGCTGCTAACCCAGCCCCACCGATTGGTCCTGCCCTTGGTCAGCACGGTGTGAACATCATGGAGTTCTGCACCGCGTATAACAACGCAACTGCAGACCAGCGCGGTAACGTCGTACCGGTTGAGATCACCGTTTACGAAGACCGTTCGTTCACCTTCATCTTGAAGACCCCACCGGCTGCTGAACTGATCAAGAAGGCTGCAGGAGTTGCCAAGGGTTCAGCCACCCCACACACCGTAAAGGTAGCCAAGCTTACTCGCGAGCAAGTACTAAAGATCGCCGAGTCAAAGATGTCTGACCTCAACGCCAATGACGTTGAAGCAGCAGCAAAAATCATCGCCGGAACTGCCCGCTCCATGGGTATTACCGTCGAGAACTAAAAAAGAAAAGTAAGTGGGAGAGTCTAATCACTCGTTGACCACGAACTGTGACCAAAGTAAAGGAAAAGCAGAATGCCAAAGCGCTCAAAGGCTTATTTAGCCGCAGCAGAAAAAATCAAAGAGGGTAAGTTCTACACACCAGCAGAAGCTGTTGCCCTAGTTAAAGAAACCGTCACATCATCTAAGTTTGACCCAACTATTGAAGTTGCCATCAAGCTAGGTGTTGACCCACGTAAAGCAGATCAGATGATCCGTGGAACAGTTGCCCTTCCTAACGGAACCGGTAAGACTGCCCGCGTTATCGTTTTCGCAACCGGTGCAGCAGCAGATGCAGCTCGTGAAGCAGGTGCTGACGAAGTCGGTGGCGATGAGCTAATCGAGAAGGTTGCCGCAGGATGGACCGATTTCGATTCAGCAGTATCAACTCCAGAATTGATGGGTAAGGTTGGTCGTCTAGGTAAGGTGCTAGGTCCTCGTAACCTAATGCCAAACCCAAAGACCGGAACCGTAACTCCAGATGTTGCTAAAGCGGTGACAGATATCAAGGGTGGAAAGATCGAGTTCCGTATCGATAAGCAGTCAAACCTGCACTTTATTATCGGTAAGGCTTCTTTCACCAAAGAGCAACTAGGTGAGAACCTAGGTGCTGCACTAGAAGAAGTCGTTCGTCTAAAGCCAGCATCATCAAAGGGTAAGTACCTAATGAAGGCAGCAATCTCAACTACTTTTGGTCCTGGTATTCCTTTGGACACCAACGTAACTAAAGTAGAGTTCTAATACAATTCACTTAGTCTTCAACAAAGCAGATTAGGTTTTAAGGACCAGGAGCAATCCTGGTCCTTATTTCTCTCTCGAAAGGAACGGGGTATTGGCACAAGAAGCGTTTGGTGCAGCAACACTGCTAGATACAAAAGATCCGATGGGCCTAAGAGCCTCAGCACCACTTCTGGATGCATGGATCAGAGACATGGAAACCCCTAGGTCTCCATTTCAAATACCAGGCCATAAAGGCCGCACCAATCTAACTGGGCCAATAGTTGACGGAGACATCCCCGTTCTGCCAGGTAATCACCCATATCGAATCTCACCATCACTAATTCTTGAAGCTGAAAAGTTAGCTGCCGATCTCTGGGGAGCAGACCTCTGCCGTTTTGGAGTGAACGGTTCCTCTGGCTCTAACCATGCAGCCGTCATGGCTGTTGCAGGACCCGGTGAAAAGGTAATTGTTTCTAGAACGCTGCATAAATCAGTCCTGGTAGGCATGGTCTATGCCGGCGTTATCCCAGTTTGGGTAAGGCCTGAAATCAACCCAGAAACCGGATTACCGGAATATCTGCCATCAACCAGGCTCAAAGAAACCATCGAAGCGAACCCTGATGCCAAGGCAGTGCTGATTGGTGAGCCTAGCTATGTCGGTACGATGTCAAATATCCCAAGGCTAGCCAAAGTTTGTCACGATGCTGGAATACCACTGGTAGTTGATGCAGCCTGGGCTGCCCACTACGGCTTTCACCCAGAACTACCGGAGCACCCGCTAGCTGAAGGTGCAGACATAGTCGTCACCTCCGCACACAAGACACTACCTGCTTGGTCACAGGCAAGCTTTGTATTAGTCCGAGAAGGGTTAGTTGATCTAAAGCGCTTTAACAAGGCTTTTGACTCAACCCAGACAACTTCAATGTCCGGCAGAATCTTGGCATCTATTGATGCATCCAGAGCACTGTTGCAACTGCACGGCTACGAGCTGATTGATCCAATTATTGATGCAACTGAAAACGGTAG
>JAURJV010000030.1 GCA_030832065.1 Rhodoluna sp.
TACCGAGTGTTCCGTTTCCGACGATACCTGCAGAAATCTTGGCATTAGCACCAGAGTTAGCAAGGTTAATCTTTACCTTTACTTCCTTGTTGCGAGCCCAAGTTCCGTCAGACTTTAGTGCTTGGAACGCTAGGAACTGCTTTGAACCAATCGGAGCATAAGCCTTTACTACGTTCTCGACTGAGATTGAGTTGCTATTGGTATAGCCAGGTGACAGCAAAGTCAATGTTGCTGAGTCAACGCTGTTGTCCAAAGCTGAACCGTCGTAGTAGTGAAGTTCAACGAAGTCTGCTGAGTCTGTCTTTTCACCGTTGATCTTTGGCAGGAACTGCGAGTAACAGTCGAATGCATTTCCCTTGTTCGGGTTGTCGTTTGGAGTTTCACTGATGAGGCTAGCTGGCGCTGGTGGAAGTGATCCACCGTAGAGCGTGCAGTCATCAGGGGAGAGAATCATGAACGAAACGTTTCCGTTGATGTCAGTGTATGCATCGACGTCAGCACCATCACCTGGGTTAAATGGAGCTGGTCTTGCTCTTGTCCCGTTAATGCGGACAGGAGCGTTCGAACCTGAGTAACCTTTGTTTCCACGAAGAGTCACTTTGGTGTTAGCAAGTGGGGCTCCAGCTGGAGTTGACGCGTGGAAAGTAAGTGTTACGTTCTGACCGAATGGAACATAAACCTGGTTGAAGCGAACACCAACACCGAACCAGTCGCAGTCGATTGAGAACTGCTGCTCAAGTTCTGTTCTCTTAATAGAGTTAGTGTCAGTTAGCACTGGGCTGATCAAACGAAGATGAGCCTTTGGATTATCGTTGGCAGTCTGATCGGTAACAGGGTATGGGCACTCAGCAGCTTGGGCTGGTGCAGATACTGCTCCGACACCAACAAGTGCGAGCAGAATGGTGGTAGTGAAAGCTAAAAACTTCTTTGAAGTTAGCGACATTGATAATTCCTTCGTTAGTGAAAGGAAGGGTTTGCCGAAGGAATTTAAATAGAAGGTGTGACCAAACTATTTAGTTCGCTTCAGTGCGCACACACTTCCTATATGCAGACTAGTAAAGGAACTAAGCCTGTGAAAGCGGTTTCTTAGGGCGTTACCAATTTGTTATTTAGGCACTGCCTCGAAGGACAAGCTCGGTTGGCAGAATGACTGGCTCGAAGTCCTCACCATTCAATTGGGCGATCATCAGCGAACCTGCGGCTTCACCGAGAGCAACCACATCCTGGCGAATCGAGCTAAGTGCCGGTCTCGAGGTTTGAGCAATCATGGAATCATCGAAGCCAATCACTCGAACCTGCTCCGGAACAGAAATGCCTCTGTCTTGGAGCACAGTAATTGCACCCATTGCCATCAGGTCATTACAAGCAAATATCCCATCAACATCTGGATGCGTGGCTAGCAGTTTCTCGGTAAGTGCTTTCCCAGTCTCAAAGGAGTAGTCCCCTTCACAGATCAAACCTTTGGCTGGCACGTGACCGGTTTCGCGGTAAACCTGCAGATAACCGTCTAGGCGTTGCTTAGCGGCGGTGGTTCCAATGTCTCCGGTGATTATGGCAACCTTCTTGCAGCCCTGACTTATCAGGTGTTTGGTGGCGGTATAGGCTCCGCCAAAGTTGTCTGTGTCAACGAAGGCAACATCGCTAGTGGAGTGTGGGGTGCCGGTGATAACCAGGGGCAACCCTTGCTTCTTCAGTTTGTTGACTAGAACGTCACTGTGCAGGGCAAAGAAAATAGCTCCATCAACTTCACCTGACTCAAGATAGTGAGCAACCGAACCTTCCAGAGATCCCACCGGGGAAACCATCAGCACGGTCTGTAAACCGTTTTCCATCAAGACTCTGGAAACACCTGAGGTCACTGTTCCATAGAACGGGTCGGCGAAGACTGAGAGGTCGTCGTCAATCACCACAGCAATCAGCCCTGTGCGACCAGAGGCAAGGGCAGACGCGACACGATTCTTCTTATACCCGAGCTTCTCAACGGCCTCTAGGACTCGCTTGGCGCGATCAGGGTGAACTGATTCATCTTGGTTTAGCACACGGGAAACGGTGGCTTCTGAGACGCCAGCGGTTTTAGCTATAACACTGTAGGTGGGACGAGTCTTTGGGGCCACTCGTCTCACCTCCCATTGCTAGCTCTTTTTTACGTGCTCCAATACGGAACCGTTTGATGCAATTACTTTACTGTAAACGTTTGCTGAAAGTTTCGGGATTCTCTGTAACGTTTCAAAATTGACATAAACGATACCAAAACGTTTCGTGTAGCCCTCAGCCCACTCAAAATTGTCCAAAAGTGACCAGTAATAGTAGCTCTTGACCGGAGCTCCCCTGTCGATGGCCCGGCTAACTGAGGCCAAGTGGCTCAGTAGGTAGTCAACTCGGCGTTCGTCATTGACCTTGCCGTTTTCGTCCGGTTCATCACCGTAGGCTGCACCGTTCTCGGTAATAGCGAGCTCTTCCAGCTCAGGCCAGTCCTTGTGGATGCGAACCAGGAGGTGCTCTAGTCCCTGAGGGGTGATTGGCCAGCCCATGTCGGTGTGTGGCAGCGGTGGCTCACCGTTCGAGTTGATCGGGAAAATGAAGGTTCCTTCATTCTTAGCGACCTGTTGCTCAGTCGGAGTTCCGATGAAGCTGTCGCTGTAGTAGTTGATACCCAAGAACTCGCTGTCAATCTTCAACCTGTCCATGTCCCCTGGCTTTACAACTTTCTCAAGTCTTTCACCATAGAAGTCGACTAGGTTTTCTGGATACTCACCCTTGATCTGAGCATCCAACCACCAGCGGTTCAGGTTTGAATCTTGCAGGTCACGAAGTTTTAGCAACTCTGGGTTCTCATCGTCGTCGAGACGGTATGAGGTCATGTTCAAGGTGATGCCGCTTCTGATCTCCGGTCTAACTGCTCTGAGTGCTCTGGTTATTTCAGCGTGAGCAAGAGCGGTGTGGTGAGAAGCAGCAATAGCGGAGTCAAGGTCTTTGATGCCAGGAGCGTGAACACCGATGTAGTAGCCAAGCCATGAAACACACCAAGGCTCGTTGATGGTAACCCAGTTAGCAACTCGGTCACCAAAGTTTTCTGCAGCTACAGTTGCAAGATCAGCAATCTGCTGAACGATGTCGCGGTTAGCCCAACCTCCGTTGTCTTGCAGTGACTGCGGTAGGTCCCAGTGATAAAGGGTTGCAGTCGGTTGAATACCGGCTTCAAGTAGCGAATCAATTAGACGGTTGTAGAAATCAATACCGTGCATGTTTGATTGACCTGTGCCACCAGGGATAATTCTTGGCCAGGCTAAAGAGAAACGATAGGACTGAATACCAAGATCTTTCATAATCTTGATGTCCTCTTGGTAGCGGTGGTAGTGATCGCAGGCTACTTCGCCGGTGTGACCACCAAAGACTTTACCTGGTGTCTCACAAAACGTATCCCAGATGCTCGGTGTCTTACCACCGTCTCGGCTGGCACCCTCAATTTGGAATGAGGCGGTAGCCGCACCCCAGTTGAAATCGTCCGGAAAAGTCATGATTACCCTTTCACCGCTCCATCCATAACACCGCGAACCAAGCGGCGGCCAACAAACACAAACAGAATCAGCAGCGGCAAGCTGGATAGGAACGCCCCACCCATGTTCAGTGCATAGTCAATCGCATAGCTGCTCTTTAGTTGGTTCACGGCCACCTGCGCGGTGAAGTTCTCTGGGGTATTCAGCACTAGAAGTGGCCAGAGGAAGTCGTTCCATGAAGCTAGGAACGAGAACAAACCTAGGACGAAAGCGCTCTGGGCAATGATAGGTAGCACCAGTGACCAGTAAACCCGGAACACTCCAGCACCATCGATGCTGGCAGCTTCCAAAAGCTCATTTGGCACCTGAGCATCAATGACCTGACGCATCCAGAAAACACCGAAGGCGGTAACCAGGGCTGGGACGATCAAAGCTCCGAGGGTGTCAATCAGGTTCAACCAGCTCATCTGCTGGAACAGTGCGATGATACCCAGCTGGCTCGGCAGCATCATGGTGAAGACCACGAAGAGCACCATGTAGCGCTGACCACGGAAGTTCAATTTAGCAAAAGCGAAACCTGCAAACGCTGAGAAGAACACTTGAGCTAGAGCGATTATCACGCCGACATAGAAGCTGTTGAGTAACGCCTGGTTGAACTGCGGTAGCGCTTCATAAACGTGATCAACAACGGTAAAGAATCGTGGACCAGGCACCAGTGTCGGAGGAATCTTGCTGATCTCTTCGTTTCCGTTAGAAGCAACAATGAACATCCAGTAGAACGGGAAAATCGAGAGGAAGGTTGTTAGACCAAGAGCGGTGTAACCGAAGATGGAAACCTTCTGCCACTTTGGCTTCTTGTTTGGATTAGCCAGAATTGTAGTTGCCATTATTTATCTCCCGAAATTCTGCGAGTGATAAAGAAGTTGATTGCCGAAACTATCATCACAATCAGAGTGATCGAAATTCCGATAGCAGCGGCATAGCCCCAACGGTATGCAACGAAAGCTTGTTCAAACAGGAACAGAGTTAGAGTTGAGAACTGACCGGAGTCACCACCGTTATAGGAACCACCTAGAATAAGTGGCTCGGCAAATACTTGAAGTCCACCAATTGTTCCAACAATCAGAACGAAGGTGATGGTGTTACGCAGTGACGGCAGTGTTACATAAATAAACTGCTTCCACTTTCCAGCACCGTCCAGAGACGCCGACTCGTAAAGCTCATTCGGAACAGCCAACATGGCAGCTAGGAAGATCAGAGCGTTGTAACCGGTCCACCGCCAAACAATCATCGAGGCGATGGCAATGTGGCTGGAGGTGGTTCCCTGAACGAAGTCAACATGTTCGAAACCTAAAGCTCCGATAACCATGTTGACCATTCCAAAATCACGACCAAAAAGTTGACCGAAAACAATTGCAATAGCCAATACCGAGGTGATGTTAGGAACTAAGAGGATAGTTCGCCAGAAAGTTGATCCCCTCAGGTATGGGCTATGCAAAATTGCGGCTAAACCAATGCTCAAAATCAGCATCGGGATAGTGGACAGTAACCAAATATCAATGGTGTTTACTAAAGCGTTCCAGAACCTATCGTCAGCAAATAGCTCGGTGAAGTTAGCCAACCCGACCGGGGTGTATGTTCCGGCTAGGACATCAGGCTCAAAGAAGGCAAGTACTACTGAAAAGACGATTGGTAGCAGGCCGAAGATCACGAACATAATGAAAAACGGTGCAGTAAACAGATAGCCCCAGCGTCCATTCAATGATGGAACAGCGTTCGGGTTATTCAGTTTCTTAGCCGGTTTCCATGGTGATGTTGGCTTCGACTTTCGTCTATCCAGTGTGCTTTGCGACATGCTTTACTTACACTTACCTGCCGCAGTCATACCCTTTTGGAATGCCTTGTTGGCGTCCTTCTCTTTACCGTTAGCCACCAGCGAGATAGCTGAACCCATCGCCATATCAATACAGCGTTGCAACTTACCTTCGAAGATTGGCTTCAGAGCCTTAACTCCATCGACGTAAATCTTTCCAACCGGTGCGTTGTTAAAGAATGGATCTTTGTAACCAACTAGGTCTGGATCGTTGTATAGCGAAGGTGTTGAAGGGAACAAACCATAGGTCTGGAATGCTTTCAACTGTTGAGCAGGGGCTAGATACCAAGTGATGAAATCCCAAGCAGCTTGCTTGCGTCGAACTTGGAAGGCTCTGCCTTCTTCTGTAGTAGCTAGCTTCTGAATTGGCATAGTCAACTGCGAGCCACCCTGGTTACCACCGGGGCCTGGGATGTCAGCGATGTCCCACTTACCTGCGGTGTCAGATGCCTGACCCTTGATGTAGTCCATCATCCAAGCTGGTGCGAGCATCGCAGCGAATGCGCCCTTAGTCATTCCAACGTTCCAGTCCGAGGAGAACTGTCCGATACGTGTTCCGATGCCAGCCTTGCTAGCAGAAATAGTTAGGTCATAAGCAAGTTTTACCTGCTTGTTAGTTTTGTAAATCAATAGACCCTGATTAGTTCCGTTGTTGCGGTAGTACTTTTCAGTTCCCTGATTTAGAACAGCAGAGTAAATAGTTCCAACGTTGTCCATGAAACCGTAGTTTGCTTTCTTTTGCGCTGCAGTTCTCTTCAAGTTGTACTTCTTACCAAATTCAATGAATTTAGGCCAAGTGTCCCAAGCTTTAGAAACATCTTCACGCTTGTATGGAAGTCCAGCTTTCTTAAATAGATCCCAGCGGTAGGCAACTTCCAAGCCTCCGACGTCAGTTGGAATACCGATCACGTTTCCGTTGTAACCAACACCGTGAGCCCAACGCCATGAAAGGTATTGACTCTTAAGATCTGACGCGCTCTTGTTACCAACACTGGTTCGCATTGTCTTTAGATCTACGAAACACTGTGGGTATGCTCTCCAGAAACCGGAATAGGAAATTTCTACAGCAGCGATATCTGGGTTTCCTGCTCCACCTGCGTAACACTGGTTATACAAACCAGTTCCGTTTAGCGCATCCAACTCCATCTTCTTTACACTGAGCTTCACCTCTGGGTGAAGTCTCCTGTATTCAGCTTGGAGTCCTGGCAAGATCACATCACCAAAAGTATTGATGACGATAACGGTGCATTCATCGGTGTCTGTTGTGGCCGAGGTGCAATCGACAGCTGCTTTAGCTGGGGAAATAGCACCGAGTGCTCCCATTGCTACCAGTGATGCAGTGATAAGCGACATTGCTTTCACCGAAATCAACTTACGTGACATTAAATTCTCCTGAGACTTAGGTTGCCTCCCCTGCTTACTGTTGTGCGACAGTGGCAGGGGAGGCTTACTTCTTTACCTTACGGCTATGCAGTAACCTGCGAAAGCGGTTTCACAGTAAGATAAGTCAAGCGTGAAAGCGGTTTCTACGCAAATCAGAGAGCCCGCCAGAATGCGAACCGTTACCAAAAAGTAATCTTAAATCCGAGAGGGTTAAATCAATGAAGATCAAAACCCGACTGCTCATCAGCGGTCTAGTCCTAGCCTTGGTCGGGCTTGGAGTGACTCCCACCCAGGCGGTTGTCAAAGACAAGCTGCTCTGGGCTCAATATTTTGGTGAAAAAGCTGGCTCAAAAGCTAACTCCAAGTTTTGGAGCCATGACATCGGAAACGGTAATGGTTGGGGAAATAACGAGCAGCAGTATTACACAGACAAAGTCGCGAACCTTTCAACCAACGGCAAAGGCCAATTAGTTATCAAGGCAATCAAACTTGATATTGATAACCCTAAAGACAACTACATCACTTACTGGTGCATCTCTTGTGAATACTCGAGTGCCAAGATCAGCACTCGCGACAAGTTAACTTTTAAATACGGCAGCATAACTGCGCGAGCTATGGTTCCTCAAGGCGAAGGTATGTGGCCGGCATTCTGGATGCTCGGAGTCCCAAGAAATTCATGTGATGGCTGGCCATCATGTGGCGAAATTGACATCATGGAAGTTCGTGGTTCGGACACCTATCACGCGGTTCAGTCACTTCACGGTCCAGGATATTCAGGTGGAGCAGCGCGCAGCCACTACTTCACTTCAGCTGATATTCCATTACACACCAAATACCACACCTACCGAGTCGACTGGTTGCCAAACTCCATCAAGTTCTACATCGATGACAACTATGTTGGTGGCGAAACTAAGACTTCAGTTGCTCCAGACTCCTGGGTCTACAACGCTGAGTTCTATCTGATCTTGAATCTAGCCACCGGAGGTAACTTCGACGGTGGAAAACTAGACACCACTATTCAGTCAGCAGAACTTAAAGTTGACTGGATTAAATATTCAACTCTCAAAGGCTACGGAAAGCTAACTAAGTACTAACGAAGATCTAAATCATCTAA